>DATJTX010000016.1 GCA_035502855.1 Candidatus Baltobacteraceae bacterium | reverse complement strand
GCCATACTAGGCTTGGTCATCGTGGTTTCCTTTCGTGTCGATTGTTTTCTGCAAAAACAACCTTCGCCGAAAGCCACGGTGGCCGCTCTCATTTATGCGGCCAGGATAGTCCTCTCATACACCACGGCCTGGGACACGATCAGCTTTTGGCTCAAGCTCGAGCGGGATCGACGCGGGGTTGCAATACAACAGCGACTCCAGCATTCAACCGTTCCTCGCCACGAACTACACTTCCAACCCGCAATGGAGTGTCGAGGGTGAACACTACTCATGCGGCAGTATGTTCATGATCGAATACGGAGCCGAACCGACTCCGAGCCAGTTGATGTTCATGGGCGTTGGGATCTCCTCGCTCGATCCAACCGGCTCGACGCCGCCACCTAACGACGTTGCGGAAGATGCCGTTGATCTCTTTTTCGATAGGCCGTCGGACTTCTACGACTCCGGGACGGACTCGAGCGGACTACCGACGGTCTGCGCGCTGTGTGTGACAAAGGGAGTGAGCAGCATCGCTCAAAAGGGAGGGGACGACCCCGTTGACCTTTCGTGCTTTGGTGGATGCCAGGGTTACGGAGACGAGAGCATCCACTGGGGTCCGGTTGCCATGGGAGAATTCACCTCATGCACAGACAATCCGCAAACCTTCGTCGGGTGTCAAATGACAATCGCCACAAACAACTCTTGGTATGGCGGCACACAGGATTATGACGCCGGCAACGGCACCGCGGTCAGCTATTCACCAGGCGCGACCTCCTCATTTGCTGGTTTCTACCTAGTCGATCCGCGGACGCCGCAACCGACGCCAACTCGGACGCCGCCAACCCTACAGTGCACGAAACCACCATGCCCGCAGGTTCTTGGGACTCCTTTGCATTAACGCAGATCCCGAAGCTCCGGAGGTTGAAACGCCCAAGCTCTAGTTTCTCGCTAAATAGCGCTTGCGCAATTCGTCCAGCACCACGGCGAGCAGGATCACGACACCCAACACGACTTTTTGCAGGTACGAGTCGACGTGGGTCAGGTTCATGACGTTGTACAGCAGCCCGATCAAGAGCGCGCCGAAGAACGTGCCCAGGATCGAACCTTGACCGCCCATCAGGCTCGTGCCGCCGACCACCACCGCCGCGATAGCTTCGAGCAATTCGTCGTGCGTGCCGGTGTCGGGCGAACCCGAAGAGAAGCGCGCCATGTACATGAAGCCGACGATCGCCGCGCACATCCCGCTGATCACGTATACCAACGTCTTCACGCGTCCGGTCGCGACCCCGGCCAGGCGCGCGGCCTCTTCGTTGCCGCCGATCGCGAACACGTAACGTCCGAAACGCGTGCCCATCAGCAGCACGGAGGCGATCGCGACGACGACGACCATCCAGATCACCTGAACCGGCAGTCCGAAGACGGCGCCGGTTCCGATGTTCGAGAAGATTGCGTTGTTGACCGCGACCGGCTGTCCGCCCGAGAAGATGTACGAAAGCCCGAGCGTGACTTCGAGCATCGCGAAGGTGGTGATGAACGGCGGCAGATTGAGCTTGACGACGGGAAGCGCGTTTACCCAGCCCGCCAAGGCCCCGACGGCGAGACCGGCGAGCAGCGTGACCACGACCAGGCCCACCCCGGTGAAGCCGACGTGGTTGGCGACCTGCGCCATCACCACGCCGGACACCGCAACCAGCGAACCGATCGAGAGATCGATGCCCGCCGTGATGATGACAAACGTTTGGCCGACGCCGAGGATACAGTTGTACGAGATCTGCTCGAGCACGGTGAAGATATTCTGGCGCGTCAAGAACTCGCCGTGGGCAAGCCCATTGACGATCGCCATCGCGATCGCGACGATCACGACCAGCACCGCGTTGCGCAGCCAGACGTTCTTGAGGACCGCGTTCACGCGGCGGCTCCCGCCGCCGCGGCGATGACCGCGTCAGGCGTAACGGCCTCGCGGGAGAACTCGGCGACGATACGCCCCCCGCGTATGACCAGAATCCGGTGCGACATACCGAGCACTTCGGGTAGTTCGCTCGAGACCATGACGATCGCGGCTCCGCCCTCGAGCAGCGTTTTCATCAAGCCGTAGATCTCGGCTTTGGCGCCGATGTCGATGCCGCGGGTCGGCTCGTCGAAAAGAAAGACGCGCGCTTTGCCGAGCAACCACTTCGCCAGCACGACCTTCTGCTGGGTGCCGCCGGAAAGATTGCGTACGAGCTGCTCGGGACTCGGCGTGCGCACGCGCAACTCGTCGATCATTCGGCGGGCGCTCTCCTCCTCGCGCCGGCGCGAGATCAGATGATCGCGGTTCACGAACTGCGCCAAATGGGCGAGCGTCATGTTTTCGCGCACGGTCATGCCGAGAACGAGCCCCTGTCTTTTGCGATCTTCGGTGATGAACGCGATCCCCGCCGCGATCCCGTCGTGCGGCGCGTGGATGCGGATCTGGGTTCCGTCGATCGCGATGACGCCGCTCTCGGGAACGTCGGCACCGGCGATCGCGCGCACGATCTCGGTGCGGCCCGCGCCGATCAAACCGGCTAGCCCGACGATCTCTCCCGCGCGGACCGCAAAGCTCACGCCATTCACCGCCGGCGCGCGCACCAGATCGCGCACGTCGAGGACGACGCTCGTATCCGCGGCGACGGGATCGAGGGCGGGGAAATGCGCATCGAGCGGCCGCCCCACCATTGCTCGGATCACGTCCCCGGGGGGAAACTGCGCGGCCGGCCGCGTTTCGACCACCGCGCCGTCGCGCAGGACGGTGATCCGGTCCGCGACGCGCGGCAGCTCCTCCATGCGGTGTGAAATGTAGATGATGCCCGCGCCGCCCGCTTTCAGCTGTGCGATCAGCGCAAAGAGCGCATCGATCTCGCGCTCGGTCAGCGCGGCCGTGGGTTCGTCCATGACGATGATGCGCGCATGCTTGGAGAGCGCCTTGACGATCTCGATGAGCTGCTGCTGCGCGACCGACAGGTGCGCTGCGGTGCGGTCGAGCGGGAGTTGGATGCCCAGCTCCTCGAGCACGGCCCGCGCACGCTCGCGCGCGCCGCGCTCGTCGAGAAACGCACCACGAACGGGTTCGTTTCCGAGTACGATGTTTTGCAAGGCCGTGAGCTGGGGAACCAAATTGAATTCCTGGTAGATCATGCCGATACCGCGCGATTCCGCATCACGCGGCGAGGCGATCGAGACGTCGGTTCCGTCGATGCTGATCGTGCCGGAGTCGGCCCGTAGTGCACCGGCGAGAATCTTCATCAGCGTCGACTTCCCGGCGCCGTTTTCACCGACCAGAGCCAGCACCTCGCCCGGATAGAGCGAAAGCGAAACATCCCAGAGCGCGCGAACGCCGGGAAAGGATTTCCCGATGCCGTGCATTTCCAGCAGCGGAGCGGTTGCGTTCAACGCGTGTAGGTACCGACCGCCACGTGTACGACCTTCGGCGGGGTCTTGCCGGCGAAGTAATCGTGAATCGTATCGATCGTGAGTTGGCCGATCTTCTGCGGATACTGCACCGCGTCGCCGTACATCGACCCGGCCTTGATCGCGGCACGCGCTTCCGGCGTTGCGTCGTAGCCGACGACGGCGATCTTTCCGGTCAGGCCGGCGGCCTTGATCGCGCTCACCGCGCCCAGCGCGGAGTCGTCGTTGATGCCGAAGACACCCTTCACGTTCGGATTCGATTGCAGGATGTCGCCCATCGAGCTGTCGGCTTTGGCGCGTTCACCGCCGGCGTCGACGTCGGCGACGATGCTCACGCCCGGGCAATACTGCGCGAGTCCGGCACGGAAGCCTTTTACGCGATCTTGCACGCTGGTGACTTCCGGCTCATCCAAGATCGCGACCGCACCGCTCTTTCCCACCGCTTGACAGATCAACTTCGCGGCCTGCATGCCGCCCTGCACGTTGTCGCTGGCCACGTGCGCCACCACGGTCCCGATCTTACTCGTGCTGGCGATATCGGCGGTAAAGACCGGAATGCCGGCTTTGTTTGCCTCGGCAATCGCGCTGCCGATTGCGGTCGAATCGTAGGGCGTGAGCACGATCGCATCGACCTTGCTCGAGATGAAATCCTCGACCTGACTCTGCTGCGTCGCATTGTCGCGATTGGCATCCACCACGTGCAGGGTGTAGCCGTATTTTTTCGCCTCGCTGCGCATGCCGCTTTCCATCTCTTGATAGAACTGCGCTTCGCGGTTTTGAATCGACACGCCGATCGTTTTGCCCCCGGGGGCACTCGACGCGCTCGATTGCGCTGAATTGTTGCTGCAAGCGGCGAGGGCCGCAACCGAGAGTACGGTCGCAAGCAGACGAATCGATTTCAACATGCTCTCCTTCAGGTCGTGTATTGCGGCTGTTGCGCAGGCGGGCATTTGTTCACCGCGCTGGGCTGGTCCTCGCGCGCGGTATCGACAAACCAGCAATCGCCGAGCACCGAACAGTAACACAACCGGACCGTAACTCGAGCGCGCGCTTTACCGATCAGGGCATACGTGTGTGCATTCACCCAATGCGGCTGGGTTTCAATAAACGGGACGAGCTCGTGTGCCATGATCACGCGCTGTTGCACCGTCGAGGCGAGCACGCCATAGCGGCCTTTGGGCATGCCGCAGCAGGCTGCCATCAGCTCGGAGAGGGTGCCGTAATAGTGTCCGTTGTATGCGAGTGCAAACGAACGCACGATCGCCGGGCCCACGCCCTCGTTACGCAACTCGAATGAAAGGCGTCTGCCGCCATTCTCGGTCGCATCACTCGTATCGTACTGAACGTATGGCCAGACGCTGGCTTGGAGAAGCTGGTGCTGCGTGCTTTCCGAGCGCAAGGCGACCCAGAGCGATGCGAAAGAAATGACGATCGCGCAGGCGGCGATCACAAAATCCAGCGCGAGCAACCCCGTGCGATGCGGGCGATCCGGCGTCTCGGGCATCAAACGCGGGTTTTGCGGAAACGAACGCGGGCCCTCGTTGTCCACAATCGGCGACCTTAGCCTTGTGCAATCTGTGGAGAAGGCTCTCGATTTGCTTAGCTAGACAAGCGTAAACGTGACCGTGCGGTCGGCCTCGCGGTGGTTGGTCCAGAACCGGCTTCCATCCCAGGCCAGGCCGCGGGCGCGGAAGGGAACGCGAGCCAAGTCTTCGGCCGCCGCCGTTCGCAGATCGAGGCGGGTGATGAAGTAGTCCTCGGTTTCCTCGTCGTCGGTCCCCAGAAGGATCGCAACGTCGTCGATCACGGCGACGCCGCAGATCTCGTGCGGCGTCGTCCAGCGCTGCGCGACCGTGCCGTTGTCGTTGAGCAGCAGCAGGCGCTTGTTGTACCACTGGCCGAGGAGCACGCGCCCGCCATAGAGGGCCAGGTGCGATCCGGCATCGTCCGGCGCCTCGATGACGAGTTCGTCAAAACCCTCGCCCAAGATGTAGCGGCGCACGCGGCGGTTATCGTCCTCTTCGCCGCAGGTCATCACCAGCGACCCTCCGCCGTAGTTCATGCCCCACGGCATGCCCGGCGGTTCGATCTCGTCGTACTTCCGCCACACGTACCGGCTCATCACGTCGATTCGCCGCGTCGCGCGCGATGCGACCCACGCGTCCGGACCGTGGACGGCGATCGAATGCGGCTCGGGCGACGGCGAAACGAGACGGTCGGTTTCAACGATCGGCTTGAGCATGGGCGCACGAGTTCGCGCCGAACTGCGGTCTTTCATGCGCGTACGAATTTACGAGCGCCGGACGGGTGCGTTGCTGGCCGATGCGGCCGACGCCCAAGTCGCCAAAGTCGAGGGGAACTGGTACGTCGACGCCGCCGCGGTCAACAAGAATCTGCAGCTCTCCTCGCACGACTACACCTGCCCGTACAAAGGCAAGTGCTATTACGCCGACTACGTCGACGGTGCGACGCGCGTGTTCGACGTCGCGTGGGTCTACGGCGATCCGAAACCGGGTTGGGAACACATCAAAGGCAAGTACGGCTTTTACGCCGGCGAGATGCGCAACACGCGCGACGACGTCACGCCCTGACGGGCGTCAGAGACACGATCCGGCGCGATCGAGGTACGCGTTCAGCGGACCCGAGAGGAGCGCGATCAGCGTTGCCTTGACGTTCGCGGCTTTATCATGCGCGATACCGCCGAGAATGCGCCGCTCGTTCGCGCGCACCACCTCCGCCGCTTCGCTGAGCATGGTTTGACCGTTGGCGGTGATCCCGACGATGCGCGCGCGGCGGTCGTCCGGGTCGGGCGTGCGCCGGACGAAATCCCGGCGTTCGAGGTCGTCGATCGCGGCAACCAGCGTCGTTTTATCGAGCCCAACGCTTTGCGCGATCTCGAGCTGAGATTTCGCTGCCCCGGCTTCGACCATGGCCAGCACCGCGAACGTGCGCAGGCTCAAGCCGAGGGGAGCGAGCGCCTCGTTGTGCGCGTTCGTGAAGGCGTGGGCGAGCCGGGCAACCGGCCAGCCGATCCCTTCGCGCAGGACGGCCGGGACCTTCGAACAAGCGCCGGCTTCGTGAATCGTCTGCATACCGGACAATTCTATCACAGACAAGATGATCTTGTTTAGGACTATCTTGACAAGGACGTTCCGATAGCCTACCATCGTCGTATGACGGCTACTATTAATAAGCAGACCCGCGCCCTGGATGCCCGGGCGCTCGACGTTCTCTTCCATGACGCTCGCTCGGCCAACCGCTTCGGGGCCGAACCCGTCCCCGCCGAACTCCTCGAAGCTATCGTGAACTCGGCCGAATTCGGTCCGACCGCGATGAACGCGCTGCCGCTGCGCATCGTCTTCGTGACCTCGCAGGAGGGGAAGGAGCGGCTGCGACCATTGCTCTCTGCGGGCAACGTCGAGAAGATGCTCTCCGCGCCGGTGACCGCGATTCTCGCGCGCGACTTAGAGTTCCACGAACATCTTCCGCGGCTCTTCCCACATGCGCCGCAAGCGTACTTCGATGCAGCGCGGAACAGCGCCGACGAGATGTCGCTGCAAAACGCGACCCTGCAAGCCGGCTACTTTATTATCGCCGCGCGCGCGTACGGACTGGACGCCGGACCGATGGGCGGGTTCGATCATGACGGCGTCGACCGCGAATTTTTCCCCGACGGCACGCGGAAATCGATGCTGCTCGTGACGCTGGGTTACGGCGACGACAGCAAACTCTTCCCGCGCAATCCGCGCCTCGATTTTACCGAGATCGCCTCGTTCGTCTAACGGATGAGTGCGGTATTACGGCGGACAGCTCACGCTCACGCCGGTGCCGGTGTGACCGCCGTCACTCATCGGCGTCATTCGCGTCTTGATCGTCACGCCGCTGGCGATATTCTTCTCTTTGTCCAGGCAGACCAAGGTCGCCGACAAATTGGAACCGGCTTCGACGCCGTAGATACCGCCGGCGACGCGAAGGTGCGCATCCGCGAAGGCGCCGACGGTCGCTGCGCCGGCCGCAACAACGGCCAAAAGCGCAACGAAAATGAACTTCGTGCGAAAGTACTTCATGTTCGGCCCTTACTCGTGCGGCTCCGCGACTCCTGGGAGCGCCGGCACTAGTCGTTTCGGCGCGGCGACGCAGATGAACGGGCATATGCTCTCGCTCGCGTTCTGCGCCGGCATGCTCGGCATCGAAGGTTATGTCGTCCGGATCGAGGCCGATAGTTCGCCGGGTTCGCCGGCGTTCACGATCATCGGCCTGCCCGATCGTGCGCTGGGCGAAGCGCGCGACCGCGTGCGCGCGGCGATCTTCAATTCGGGTTTTGCCTATCCGGCAGGACGGCTGCTGGTCAATCTCTCGCCCGCCGACGTGCGCAAAGAAGGACCGGCGTTCGATCTGGCAATCGCGCTCGCACTGCTCGCCATCGACGAACAGATCGACCGGCTGGCGCTCCAAAATTTCATCGCGCTCGGCGAACTCGCACTCGACGGTACACTGCGTCCGGTCAGCGGCATTTTACCGATGGTCATCGGCGCGCGCAATGCCGGCTTTCGCCGGTTGATCGTGCCGCAGCGCAACGCCGACGAAGCCGCGCTCGTCGACGGGATCGAGCTGTACGCGGCCGACACGCTCCAAAGTGCGGTCGCAATCATCCTCGGCAACGGCGCGCAGTGGCGACGGCATACGCAAGCACCCACGCTCGAACCCGCCGATGAACTCGTTCACGGTGACCTCACCGACGTCCGCGGTCAACTCGCGGCGAAGAGAGCGCTCGAGATCGCCGCTGCCGGCGGACACAATCTGCTCTTCGTCGGACCGCCGGGATGCGGTAAGACGATGCTCGCGCGCCGGTTGCCGTCGATTCTGCCGCCGATGACGCTCGGTGAAGCACTCGACGTCACAAAAATTTACAGCGTCGCCGGTCTGCTCACCAATCGTGCGGGCGTCGTGAATGCGCGCCCGTTTCGTTTTCCTCACCACACCATCAGCCAGGCTGCGCTGGTCGGCGGCGGTGTAGGAACCAATTAATGTTGAGAAAACGCAGCTTATGTTGAGAAATCCACTTAGCGCCGAGAAACTGCGCGGGCTGCAACCATTCCCCGGTTACAAGGAAGTCGGGTAAGGATTTTGAGCGCCGTCCGTCAGAGATCGCAAGAAACCCGCCTGGAACGGGAAAAGCGCCTAGGGCGCGGGAGTATCCTCAAAGAGCCCTTGCGAGAGCTCGGCCGGCCGAAACGCCTTATTCGACTTAAGCCTTTCACGCAGTGGCGTTTGTGTCTGGGCAGGCGCGTTACGGATGTACTCCGCGGCGCGGCGATAGGCGGCTTCATCGGACCCCCGGAGCTCTTCTAGGTACCGCACCGCGTCGTCGCAAGAGAATGGGGCTCGTCTTATCTCATTCCAGTTCGTCTCGAGCGCTGTCCAAATAACGGCATCAAGCTGGGCGGTCTCCTGCAGCCATTCGCAAATCGCGCTGCCATGCAGAGACGGAACCGCCGACCCATCGCCGAGACTCGCGTGGGCAATGCGATCGAGACGTGTGCCCTCGCGTCGACGAAGGTTCTCTCGCGCCTCTGCCACACTGTCGCAGGCACTCAATACCCAGTAAGTCCTGACCTGAGTAGGGCTCGGATGAAGGACGAGCGTAAGGCGGCCGTCCGAGGATATTCGCGCAAACTCGATTTCAAGCGTCGGCCCGCTAGGACGCCAGCGTTCTTTCATCGCCAAGGCGCCTGGACACCAGATCAATGAACCCCAACCGAGGACGGCAATCTTCATGATAAAATCCTCTCCACAATTTTGAGGCGAGCGTTTCGGCTAAAGATCTATTGGCGGTTGCTAATCCTGAAGACTCCGCAGATACAGCGCAAATATGTGAGCTGAAAACTTCGGGCTCCAGCGCATCGTCAAGCGCTGGCTCTTCATAATCGGCTCAAGCAGAGTTAGAAGGGGAACGAGGTGCAGCGGACACTGCGCTCGAGCTTGGCGCAGGCAGTCCTCGATGTGGCCCGACCGTGTGATTTGGTAGACCTCTCGTGCGCGCAGCAAGGACTCTTCAGAAGCACCTCGCAGCGCAGCAACAAGCGTCGAATTTCCAGATCCGTCATCGAGAGCGCCTGAGAGCGAACGCATGATGCTCTCGCCTTCCGATTGTACGACCGGCATTAGCGCTGCGAACAGCGGTCCAATCTCTGACCTTTCAAGCTCGGCGCTGAATTGTTGAGCAAGGTCGAGATCAACAGCACGCCCCTGTTTCGTTGAGTCGACCAATTCCTCAAGAAACGGTTGGAGCGTTTCGCTGCTTGTTTTTGCGATGGCTGCCAGGGTTTCGGACAAGTTCGGAACGTCGGGCGTAATCTCGGAAAGGGCTTTGGGCCGAATCATCAGTGCCGCAAACACTTCCATTGCGTCGACAGATCCGTCGTCCGCTTCTTCTGTTGATCGAACTCGACGATCGTATTTTTTCCCGAACGGCTCCGTCCAACGTCCAGTCGGCGCAATGTCCCGCTTAGCGGTATCTATGACGGGCTGTAACTCGTTGATCAGTGCTTGTCGAGCATCTTCTATCGGTATGTTTCGTCCGCGAAGCCAGAGATCAAGAATCCAGCCGCTCTTGTGCTTCACTCCCATGAGCTTGAGAGTGATGACGTGCAACAAGTCGCGATAATCAGCGGGACGAAAGCGTCTGGCGACTCCCCGGCCGCATTTCTTTGGTCCTGCCGCTTTGGGACCGCCTATGATCCCTTTCTTGATTAAGTCCCCGACGAAGGCGACGCTTATCGCATTCGGAGGCCAAGGCACAGACGGAATCCACCAGCGTTTGCGAGCGACGCGTAAATGATCCTCGATGGATTCTCGCAGCGGAGGCACATATGACGCCATCTCTGCCTACTCACTAGCCCGGATTTTTCTGTAATGGTGCACTTGCCGCTTCCACCAAATTCTCCTAAGGCCCCTATAGGGGCAGCTCTACAGCAAGAGAGAGAATCATGAATAATCGAAACATCAGGCGCTGGATAAATCTCGTTCTGGCTATCATCGGCGTGGTAATCGCGATCAACGGGTTTAGAGATTAGTCGCCAACGGGTCGAGGGCCAAAACCCTCGACCCGTCTTCCCACCTTCATTCGGCGCGGCGGCAATTAACGTCCGATCGCGATCGCTCAACTATACCGACACTGCTCGGATGCGATTCTCGGGCATCTCGTCCCAGGTCTTGCCGTCAAGAAGCCGGCCGGTCCCGGCCTTGTGCCACTGCTTGAAGAAGAACGCTATTTTCTGCTTCTTACACCGATCCCGAACTTCTCGTACCCAGGTTTCCTCCATTGGTCGGTAGCGCGGGCCGGATTCGCCACCGACTATGACCCATGACATTTCGTCTAAAGCGACGCGATCAATAGGACCGAGCATCGGTTCGACGGAGAGGAAACGTACCTGAGCGTTGACTTCGCGAAGCATATCGGCTCGCCAGGCGTAATCGTTGTTCTCGATGCTGACGCCGAGCCAGATGTGCATGGGAATCGCACGTTTCCCGTATCGCTTTCTCGCATATCGGCGAAGGCGTTCTGGACGTTTTGTGAGCACCTGATAAACGTGGTGATCAACGAGTTCCATCCGGTCGAAGACCTGATCGATGTACTCGTCTGGAACGAACCGATGAAACAAGTCGCTCATCGAGTTAACGAAGATGAACCGTGATTTTTTCCAACTACGCGGCCGATCCAGCATGTTCGGGCGCAGGGTCAGGTCGAAGCCGTTTGCGTAATAATGGCCTGGAACGTCGCGGAACCGCTCGGCGAATTTCAAAGCGTAGCAGTTATCGCACCCGGGAGATACGCGCTCGCAGCCGGACACGGGATTCCAGGTCGCCTGGGTCCATTCGATAGTGCTGGTCGTTGCCATGAGTCCACCCTCTCAGACGTAACCCGAACAGATGTTTGTTGGGGCGGATGGCTTACCTTCTCAGGCGGCAGCCCGTGTGCTAGAGTTCGCGGTACATAGGGCCGATCCGCGTATTCGCAGGTCGGCTTGGAAAGTGGGTTTTTTTCGGGTGGACGAGAGCGAAATCAATGAGTCGCTACTCGATGAAGTTGGCGCATGGACGATTTTGAAACACGATATCGTACAGTACTACGCGACGACCTATTCATCGATTTTGGAGAATCATCGCAAGAAAAAACCTAACTTCAATCTGACCTACTACTACATTGACGGCTTCGCGAACGCCGGCTACGTTAAAGAGAAGGCGACGGGAGAAATTCTCGAAGGCAGCGCCCTTCGCGTGCTAAATCAGGTGCAGCCGCCGTTCGCGAAATACTTCTTCGTGGAGCTGGCTAATAAGCGCTTTGCGGCATTGAAGAAGGCCTGCGGCGCCCGTGCGAACGTAATGCTCTATAACGGCGATGCCAACCAGGTCTTACCCAAGCAAGTCTTCCCGGAGGTACAGTTCAAGCGCTTCGAGCGAGCGTTTTGTCTGCTGGACCCATACAACGAGGCCACGCTCTCGTGGGACACCGTTCGGGCCGCTGCCACAACTGGAACGATAGACGTACTTATTCATTTCCCGATCTACTCCATGAACATCAACGTACTGCGCAAGGCCGGCGACTATAGTGAAGAGCAGCGCGCGAGGTTGAGATTCTACTGGGGTGACGATTCTTGGGAAGATGCCGCTTATCGTAACGATACGACGCTGTTCGGCTGGAAGACGAAGCGTACAAATGAAGAGATCGTCGCTGCGTACTGCAAGCGGCTGGTCGACGTCGGAGGTTTCCTCGGCGCTTCGAAACCGATTCCCATGAAGAATGGCAAAGGAAATGTCGTCTACTATCTTGTCTTCGCTTCAAGCAACGACACCGGGGTTAGGGCGGTAAGGAGCGTGGCAAATCACTTCATCAAGCAACTGAAAGCCGCATAGACATTTGATAGTCACCATTGGGAGCATGCGTCGTTGCGCTAATCGTTGCTCGCTTGCGTCGCACCCGCCGCGGCGTAGTCTTTGCGAAGAACGATCTGGTAGCAGATGAGCTTAATGTCTTTATCCCGAATGTCCGGCGTCTCCTCATACGGCTGCGGCTTTAAGCCACGCGTTCCAATAAAGGCGATAATCTCGTCTACTTTACGTTGATCATCGAAGGTCTCGTCTTTGAGAATTACGCGAAGGGCTCTCTCTACGTCCTTCGGCCAAATACTTGCCAAGATTTCCGCGGCATCGGGAGCAAATTTGTGTGGCGATCGTTGCAGTAGATCGATGGCGTCGCGCTGAGCCTTCGGAAGCGACACCTGGCGTTTTGCCGGGTCTCGCTGATCCTGAAACATTTGATGGACGCTCTCTCGCACTCTATTCCAGGCCTCGTATACCTTCGAACGAATTTCGGCTGGATACGTGCGCTCCGCTTTGAACGAGCAGCGCGCCGTCTTCAACGCCTCGAGTAGGTCAGTGTCGACGATATTCAAGTCGGCCAGAGGAACGGTGCGGAAGAGGTTCTTGCGACCGGCTCTTATCAGGAAGACGATGGAAGGCGTGCACCCTTCGTTGTGACCGGAACCTATGCCCCAAGGGAGATTCTCTAGACTCCCTCCGGCCTCGCTGAGCAATGCAGCACGAAGTTCCTGGCGGAACTGTTCTCCAGAGTACGCATCGTCTCTATCGAGGTCGGCGAGAGCTTCTTCGTCGCCGGCAGCGATATCTCGAAGCTGTTTCGACTTCTCGGCGGCTACCTGATCGGGATCGGTGAATATCTTTTCGCGACCGTACATACCGGGGATAACCGTTCCCTCGACACCGACGCCAGCATTCGCATGGGCGATCTTGCGCGCCAAACGTTCCTCAAGACGCAGGAACGCATCAAGCTGGGCGTCGGGCATGAAGCAGTGCATGTCAACGATGTCATGGGGGGAACCGATGCGGTCGACGCGCCCGTTGCGCTGAGCGACGCGCATGGGGTTCCACGGCAGATCGAAATTGACGACCCGTCCGCACTGCTGAAGGTTTTGGCCCTCGGCGAGGACATCTGTGGTGACGAGGAGATCGTAGAGATCCTCGGCTTCACTGCCGTCGACGCTCATGCTTTTGGGTGCGAAGCCGAGGGCGATAGCACCACGCTCGTCGACGTCCGTCTCCTGGTTCCCAAGGACGTAGGCGGCACGCTCGACAAGCGCCGCAATTTCCGGCTCATCCGGCGCGATCGCCTCCAAGCGATCCTTGATGTAGCGGACGGTATCGACGTATGACGTAAAGACGAGCGTCTTGCGCTTATCGCCATTCGCCTGCTTCGCCGCGCCGCGTAGGATTTCGACGAGGTTCGCGAGCTTCGGGTCGTCACTTGGACTTATTACGGAGACTTTTGCCAACAGATCGCGGAGCGTTTTGACGTCAGATCGGAGATCCTTCGTTAACGTTTCCCCATCGAAATTTCCGATTTCGCCGACTTCACCGTCATCCAGAAGGCTCTCGAGTTCATCTGCATCCTGCATCTCCTCGACGGTCAACGCGCTGAGGGGAACAATGCCAGAGGTCTCGATAAGGCTGAGACACTGTTCGTGCGCAGCAATCATCTTTTCAAGTGTCTTCATGAAAGCGTAGACCGAGGATTCGAAGCGTTTGAGCATCTGCGATCTGAGGAGACCGGAGAGGAACTCCTGACGCGCCACTTCGGAATCCGGCTCCAACGCGTAAGAGCTTGAACGATACCGGGCCATGGTGAGGCGATGCTCGATCGCATCGGTTACTTCTTCGAAGAGTCCCGGCACGACGGCGTCGATATCATATTTCTCAGCATGGGCGACAACACGCGGAAAAACGATAATCTTGTCGCCAATTTTTGCGTTGGGGAAGTGGGTCTTGATGAACTGACGTGTTCGACGCACCGAGATAGCATCGAGGACGGCAAACATATGGCCAGGATCGATATCGTCCGGGTCAGCATTCGTAACCTGTTTTACGTGGTCGCGCAGATTTGGGATGCCGACGCCCGAAAAGGCGTTGTCCGTCTTAGCGAAAAGCATGACCTCGTGATAGAGATCCCACAAGCTATTATTCACTGGTGTAGCGGTGAGCATCAGAAGCTTTGCTTCGGGAGACTTCGCAAGGAAGGATAGCATCGCCGCATATGCGCCGGTATCCGGGTTTCGCAGAGCGTGGGCTTCGTCTGCGATGATGAGCCGATATTGTTGAGGCGGGAGAGCGAATTTGGACGTTGGGCCGCCGGTAAGGTGCGCGTCTAGCGCGAGTTCGGCATAACTAATGACCTCGCCCGGAAGGTTCTGCTTGACGAGAAAGCCATTCCACATTTTGCGCAATGCCGCTGGGCACACCACGAGGATGCGCAGGCCACGCTCGATAGCGAAGGTTCTGATGACATCGCCGGCAATCAGCGTCTTGCCGAGACCAACGCCGTCCGCGAGTATTACGCCGCCCCATTCGTCGAGGATGCGGACTGCGCGCTGACTGCCGATCTGCTGGAATTCCGCTAGCTCTAGAGAGCCAAACCTTAGGCGAACCTCGTCTTCTTCGAGTTCTGGACTGTACTGCGCGTAGAGCATTCGCAGGTAAATTGTGTGCGGATCGTATTCCTCCAGTCGCTTGTTGAAGACGTACGCCAGATCGTACCGCTCGGAATCATTCCAAAGAGCTTCAAACCAATCAGAGACCTTCTTGACTCTATCGGGGTCGTATTGCCCAAGGTCGAGTTCAAGATTGTAGTTGAGGCCAGCGCGCGTGAAGTTTGCACTGCCAGCGATGACGCCTTCTTCCGTTCCGAAGATGTATGCCTTGCCGTGGAGGAAGCGCTTGCGGAAAATACGTACTTCCGTCGTCGTTTTCTGGAGAAACGCCTTGAGTCGCTCAATTTCGCTGGTGGTTGCCTCTCCGAAAGGCTCCTCGTCACGAGCAGCCTCAATGGCTTCTTCTACGCGCGCAACCGCGCGCTTCGGGTTGTCCCGATCGACTTCGAGTTTGTCTGGGACGGTTTCGGCCTCCGGTTCCGCTCCAATCAGGATTCGCACGGCGGGGACCCGTTCAAGCACATCGGCGATACTAAGGAATCCGCCGAGATTAAAATACCCCGTGGCGATGTCCAAGCGTTGCTCGTACCGTTGATGCGCGGCCGCGCCTTCAATCGCCTGAGCGACGCTAATAGCCTGATTGTCCGCAAATGTCTCGCGTGATCCGCCCACGTACTATTTATACTCCTTGGAAATCTCTACGAAGTTACGGCGGATGGCCTCGCGTCTTTCATTGGAAACCGCTTCGACCGAAAAATCCGCGAAGATCGTGTTAAGATCGTCGCCCGTCAAGTCGTAGAGAGATGCGACGAGTGCGTCCATCTCCGAGAGCAACGCGTCTCTCGTAGACGCACCTGGGTCGGTCACTTTAATTCCGCACGCCCTTGCGAAGTCGGCGAAACGATCATCACACGCAGAGAGTGTCGCGGCAATGGTCATCACCCGTTTCGCTCTTGCGTCTGAAAGGCCGAGCCGCGGCACGGGAAGCGCGTTGAGGATGAAAAAGTTGAGGCTTCGCTCCACTCGGCGGCGCGCCGTCCAATCGAATGCCAGAGAACACATGATACCTAGACGCAGCGCGATTTCGGGATAGCCTCCGCCGTGGCAAAGCAGCACGGGCGCCTTGTTCGTGGCGAAACGTTTCGGTGGAACCAAGCACGCAATAATTGTACGGTTGTTGAGACGATTGGTGATGTCCCTGAAAAGAATGTGGCAGTTGTTCGGCGGAAGTGTGCTTGGATCGTCTAGTACCGCCTGTGGGAAGCTTTTCCATACATCGGAGTTCAGACGCTTCTCTTGAAGGTTAGCAAGTCCGATCTTGGAGTCGATCGTGAACGGAGGCGAGCCTTGCTCAGGAGTCCACAAGTCGAAGTTGTCGCCCTTGTACACCGGCCAACCTCGCCCATCTTCCTTCAGTAGACCGCTTTTTCGGTCGTTGGTGGCATGGAATTCTGTCCAGGGCCTAAACGTGGCTCCGTCGATCGGTGCGCGAAACGACTGGCCGTTCGAAATCATCTTCTTAAAGAGCGCGGCAAATGCCGCGTTCGGGAGAAGCGGCAGTTCTAGCCCTTTCGAAATGGATCGCAGCTCATCTATTGTCCAGGTGACGCGGTTGCGGTCCATCTTGTCCCACTCGGTCAGGTTGGCCACGGGTCCACTAGTACTGACGAGCTCGTCCCCTTTCCGTCTTGCAAGGGCGATCACGTTGTACTGCGGATGCACGTCGGCAAAGAGCCATCTGCCAGCGTTGACCGCAAAATCGACGATGACCTCATGCGCTGCAAACGCGGCGACTCGGTAAGGCGCAGTACCGTCCGTGGTGACCAAAGAGTGGGGGTAGACCATGCCTATCGCGCCATCATTCCGAACAACCTTGAGCGCGCGTTCTGCGAAAGACCTGTAGACATCCGTGTCTCCGCTTTGGGTTAGCTGGTAGTTCGATGCGAGCACTTTGCGAAGATCTTCGTTACGTTGAACCTCAAGGTCGTACGCTTCAGCGACGTCAGGCCGACGCTTTGTGAAAGCCTTGATTAGCTTCGCGCGCTCGGATTGCGAATTAATGTCCTTTATTCCCGGCAGATACGGAGCGAAGAACCCGAGCTGTTCCGTAGTAACTTCCTCCCACGGTGGGTTACCAAGAATGACATCAAATCCAGGATTCTTGCGGAGAAATACTTCTGGAAACGCAAGTTGCCAATGAAATGCACCGAGTCCCCTCGCAACCTTCTGAGCGGCAATGATCTGTTTCTTCGCGGGCCCTTTCAGCGCCCCAGTTAGGACTTGCTCTAGGCCATACGCCTCTTCGAGCATAGCTTTACCCTGCTCACGAATTGCCTTCGTCTCTGCGTCTGGATCAACGGCGAAAACACGGCAGGAATACGCGTCGAAGGTCGCCTCTAGCCCAGCCGTCGCATCTTCCATTTTTTCCTGAGCCGCTTCTGATTTCTTAACCTCTTCGATAGAAAGATCGCTGATCGTTGCTAAGCGTTTCGAATGTTCAAGGGCATCGTCTAACGCTGTCTTGACAGCGCTGTCAAAAAGTTTTCCCTGAAGTTTCCCCTCAATTTCCTGACCGACGATGCCAACGAGAGCGTTGCCGTGCCGAAGGTTATGTCCAAGATACGAAAGCGGAAGACCGGGGACGAAGGCGTGAAGCCAGAGGCCAAGTTGCGCCAGTTCCACGGCCATTGGGTTGAGGTCGACGCCGTAGATACACGAGCGCATGACGTTTCTCCGCAAAAGGACAAAATCGCCGATGCCCTCGCCGAGGCCATCGATGCCATATTGCTTGCCGATAGCTGTCACTTGTGCCCGTGCCTTTTCAATCGGCTTCGCGGAGATTCGCGGGTTGTCTTTGAGGAAGCGAGTGAGTCGGTCCGCGATGGTGTCAAGCGCATCGACAAGGAAGTGGCCGGAACCCATGGCCGGATCTACAGCACGGAAATCCAGCATCGCATCCCACTGTTGTTCCACAGGCAGTTTCGCGACTTGAATCAGGTGTTCTTCGAGCGTCGGGACGAGCGAGTTGTTGATAAGACGGCGCACGACAAACGAGGGGGTGTAATACGACCCAGATGTCTTACGTCCGCCCTTTGGCGACGTGAGGTATGGCTCGCCTTCGAGGACATCGGGCTCGTCCTTTTTCTTAGCCGGCACGTACATATCGTCGCTATCGAGGACGAGGTCTTGTTCGGCGATGTGAACGCTGAACGAGAGCAGACCTTCGTAAAGTGTTCCGAGATGCCGGATACCAAGATCACCGAAATCAATTTTCCCGCTGCTACCGTCTTCTGAATCGAAGGCAAGCTTCACGAGTAGCGGCGCGAGCGCCGCGTTTGGGATTTTTACCGAATGGAGAAACGCAGCATCTTTATGGTTGGGAAGATCTGGTTCGAAGAGTCCGCCATTGTATGCCGGCACGTTCCATTCGATGTTGCCTTGGCGTATCGCATCAAAGACGCGGAAGAGGTCGTCCCAAATCGTCGTTGCCTTCGGATCGAACGGTTTGCCTTCGCCCTGCATCGCTTCCATGCGAAGTAGCGTTTCCGTCAGCGATACGCGCCGATACTCAGGGTTACCCAACGGAAGTAAATTTCGGTCTTCGGCATAGAGCACAAAGAGTAGGCGATACAAAAGACGCAGCGTCGCGTTGAAGAGAATCTCCGCATCCGCTGGCTTGCGGCCACGCGCTTCGAACAGCGCGAGAACGAGGTCACCGACGACCTCTTCGTAGATACGCTCTTGAAAGCGATCGCGCAAGCCGACGGCGTAGCGTTCTGAAGCCTCAGCAATCTGATCGATGAGCCCGTCGATCCTATTTGAGTCCGCCGAGAACAAAAGGGGCAGCAATGCACTCCACTCGCTGCCGAGGATGTCGAGGTCTAACTCTATGTAGGTGCCGGCCGTCGCAAGGTCGGTGAGGCCCTGCCTTGTTTTAGTGAAGTAAAGGCGGAGCAGCCCGCCGGAAACGACGACGGCGCGATCCGCGCCTCTGTTCCGAGCATCGATAAGCGCGTGCGTCGACGGAGCATCACCGGGCCCGGCAGCAGAACGGTCGAGCGGCGTATTCTCGGGTAGTACGAGCGCATGAACGCGAGTCTTGCCGTCCTGAAGTACCTCGAATGCTGATGGCTGGTCTGTCGGGAGATAGCCTAACGCGCGTAGTAGTTTCCCGCCGCGTTCGCCCCGGATCTTGGCGCTGGCATTGTCGAGTTCAATCCATTGCTGCTGGTGGTCGCGACGAAAGCCGTCGAGGACGTAGTGCGTTGAGAGAAGGTTCCGATTGCGAAAGCCGGCAACACCGCCGCTACCTTGAGCCCGCTCGAGCAATGCAACGACGGAGAGCACTGCATCGCGGCTTGGTGAGGTGAGGGCTCGGCTGATGACTGCGCGAGCGGCGGCCGGGTCCATCTGAACGATTGCTACGGTCGCAGGTTCGCCCGTGGGCTCGGTCATCAGGACGTAATTCGGACCCTGCCAAAAGACGATGAGCGGAACGCTGCGCCGACCGCGGCGTTTGCTCCATGCTGCGCGAACGGCCTGTACGGTCGGTTCTGCTTCGCTGACGAGTTCGCAAACCTCGAAGCGTAGGTTACCAGGCTGGCCTTGCCAGAGTCCCCGAAGGATCTCTTTGGGCCCGACCTTTTCTTCGATTCTCGGATCGGGAGGGCCGAGAGCATCGGAGATGGGGACAACGACGATTTTGGGCGGGGCTACCGGTCCTCGTCCGTTCACGGCCTTGGGTATCTCCAAAAAGATAAGCTATCTGGCCGCCTCGTCAAAAGTGGCCGTTCCTGAATCGGTTTTTCGCGGATCAGTCCAGGTGTCATTCGAGCCAAAAGACCCATCGTCAGACGGAACGATAGAGCGCGGAGTTGAGGTGCACTAGTCCTCCTCGTCGTCTTCGGCTGGAGTCGGCAGATCGAGTTCAGAAAGAAGTTTCTCTTCCGAAAGCTTCTTGCGCTCGGCAACAGGGATGAGAGACTTAGCGGTAACGGAGGCGGCACCGTCGAGAGCCGCAGCCCACATTGCTCCGAACCCGCCGCGATTCAGTTCGACCAGAATGACGCCGACGTCCATGGCAGCAAGTTGCACTTCGAAGACGAAGGCGCTACGGAGCTTCTTTCGCTCGGCGAGCTTGCGCATCGTGGACTCGCCGAACCGAATCCGCGTTTTTTGGCTGCGCTTCAGCAGCAAAGCGATGAAAAGCGCCGTGTGGCGGGCAGAGCGATACAGGCGAACCCTCCAATTTAATCCCAAAACAGGATTTCTTATCAACCAAATATAATCCCGAATCGGGATTTCGTCAAGGCTGCCGTTCACCACTAAAAACTGCACCTGGCCGCCCTTCACCATCCAGGTTCGTTACCCCAGCGCGTATGATTTCGTCACCGAAGGCACTCCGTGAGTCAACGACAGGTTCAACAAGAAGAGTGGATCGTTCAAGAGAAAAACCTGACGGCTGAACCGAGGAGGTCGCATGTCTGTTTGGCTCGTCCGCGCCGGCCGCTATGGCGAACGCGAGGATTTCGCTCTAGAGAAAAATGTCTCGACTATCGGTTGGTCGGCGATGCCAGATCTGGCCCCGATGAGCAGCCGCGGTGAGGTCCGGACGGAGTTGGAACTGCGCTATTCTGCAGAATCCGCTGGCACGATCTCCAATTGGACCGGTCAACTGTGGCGTTTCGCCAAGGAGATTGCAGAAGGCGACGTCATCGCTATGCCGCTCAAGAACCGCCCATTCGTGCAGTTCGGAACAGTCACCGGACCATACAAGTACGAGCCGAAATTTCCGGAAGATGCGCACCATTCGCACACCGTGAAATGGGTTCGCGAAGTGGCGCGCGCATCGATTGATCAAGATTTGCTCTTTTCACTCGGTTCGACGATGACCGTTGCTAAGATCGAGCGCAACGACGCCGAGCGCCGATTCCGCCAAATGATGGAGGGCTCGCCCGCGCCTTCCCCTTCGCCGCGATCAGCCGACGAAGCGCCGCAGTCGTTCGAGCGCACGGACGTCGAGGAAATCGGCTTGGATGCGATTCGCACCCACATCAAAACGAAATTCGCGGGCCACCGTCTTGCTCGCCTCGTCGAAGGTGTGCTCATCGCTCAAGGCTACGCGACGAAGCTGTCTCCGCCGGGAAGCGACGGCGGCGTCGACGTGCTCGCCGGTCGCGGACCGTTAGGAACCGACTCTCCGCGCTTGTGTGTTCAGGTGAAGTCGGGCGACACGCCGGTAGACGTGAAGATACTGCGCGAACTCAAAGGCACGGTGGATAACTTCAAGGCGGACATCGGTCTGTTGGTGTCATTCGCTGGCTTCCGGTCGTCCATTCCGCTCGAAGCGAATCACGACCATTTCAAGATTCGGCTTTGGAATGACGTGGACTTGATGAAGGCAATTACGGAGAACTATGATCGTCTTCCGGAAGATCTGAAAGCGGATTTGCCGCTGAGACGCGTTTGGACGCTGGCGGTGGAAGAATAAGGCGGAGGGCAATCACTATTCGCTAACGCGACGGCGCGATAACCCTCATGCCCGCGATTGTCTCACTTGTTCCTTGTGGCAGGATAGGGGCAAATCTATGCGGCGCGCGACGCCTCAAGCGCCGCCCAACGGTGAGCGAGGACTTGCGTAAGGCGCACTAGAGAACTCTTCTCCATAACGAGGTTGCGCAGATCCCTGTACTTTGCAGTAGCTCTCTTGCGCAATAGGAACCTTCGCACGATTTGCACCGCGCTAGAATCTTTACCACTTTGGACGTAGCGCATCATTGCCTTGATCTCTTCCACTGATGGATCGTACCGTGGCCTTGCAGAGTAAATGCCAAACTCCCGGGCGCACCAGTATGGAACGTCCTGCAGTGTAAGATATCGGTGTAGTAGCCCCTCTGCAGGCATGCGCGCCGCGCGACAGTATCGCACAAACTCGCGCGGCCAATCCCTAAGCAGTGGGACAAGAAGGCGCAGTAATCCCGCCCTATGGGTGTTCTTTAAGAATTCAAAGCGCTCGCCCACACGCCAGCCCATCTCGTCGTTCGGCAAGCCATTCGCGTTGCGAATAACTTCTCGTAAACTTGCGCCGTGATTTCCCGAAGCAAGAACCCGAAGCAAGTGTCGGACACCCATAAAAAACAGTAGCGAGTGAACCTGACAACGGCCGAGATCGGCGTAGCCACGCGCCAGCGCTCTCTCCACCATCATCTGTGCCTCAGCTAGGGGCGCATCAACGCTTGAATGGTCGCTGCCCGCAGCATAGGCGCACCCGCACGACGCGCACCATAAAGGGAGGGTCGACCCTACGCGAACTTCGCTCGTCCCTGCTCGAAGGTACGTTATCGGGGCGCCACATCCCGTGCACTCATCCACGAGATAGCGCTTGTGCTTCGTGCATAGCACGTTCAGCGCAAGACGCCAACTTCTTCGGTAGAACGGTTCGGGCACGATGCATTCCGGGCAGTATTGTAGGCGACATCCGTCGGCCTTTCTAAACAGCCGGAGAGGCAAGATATAGGACGGCAAGGTTCCTAGAAATGCTCTAGATTCGAATAACACTCCCTCGTAAGATGCCAACGTCAAGCTTTCGATTTCTTCCCGATGAACGCCGGTTCGAGCAGATAGAGCAGCATTGAGCTGCTGGGACGGACTGCAATCGTAATCCGTCATCCACCCCGACGCTTCCGAAATGGACGCAATGAACAGCGTGGGTGTCATTCCATTTGCATATGAGACTCGCGCGATCCAGGACGTCAGAAGTTCGTCAGGTTTGGGACCCGGGTGGCAAGGGAGCAACCGATGCACGCTTCCTCCTTATACTTCGCGCGAGTGGGATATACGCCGTGCTGTCAGCAACGCAGCACACACGATCGTTTACGTTGCATCGTCCTCTAAAAGCGAAGGATTGAGATCCAACATGTGGTGCAATCTGCGCTTGCGAAATACGTCGGTCTTCCCGAGAATTTTAGACACGCTAGTCTTCGTCACGACGAGCTCACGTTTACGCATGTATTGAATAGCTGCGCCGATTTCCGCAATCGTCGGGCTGTAGGCACCTGAACCAAAGCATTCATCAACGACGCTAGCAAGCCAATAAGGAACGTAGTCGAGGCCCTTGAGGATGTCGCTGGCTGCGAGGCCGGCCGTCTGGCAGCATCTGACGAAGGCACGCGGCCAGTCGGCTAGCAATTCACCAACTGATGCCATCAAGACCACCCTGTTCTCAACAGGGAGTCTTTCGATGGCATTAATTCTCCCACTGAACACTGGCGTGAAGGCATCGATGCTGCGCCACGTGGAAACCGTGTTTCGGAGGAGAGTGCAGAGTCGCCCGGTCGCTAGAATTTGTAGCAGCTGTCTAAGCCCGGCGAAAAATAGAGTCGACCGGATCGAGGTGGTTCCAACCGTAACGCACCCGAGATCCACTGCAGTTAGGCAACGCTGCTGTGTTTCCAGCGCGGCGCTCGTTAACGCCAAATCAAATGACGCCCCAACACAGGTCCTTAAATCCGTGTGACAACGATAACACTTCGTCAGACTCGCGTCAGCGATGCTCGCCTCGCGGTCACCAAGATCGCCTCGGTGGAAATTCACTGGAGCACCGCAGGGGCATCTATCCAGAAGTGGCCTCATATGGACGGGGCATACGATCGCCCAAGCGAGGCGCCAGGGCTTTTTGTAGTATGGCACTTTTTCCACGAGACAATCCGGGCAGAATTGAATCCCGCAACGGACACGGGTCCTGTGGTATATCCCGAGGGGAAGAATCCAAGGCGTGATTCCAGTCGGGTTATGACGCTCAAACACTATTCCTTCGTACGACTTTAGCGTCGTCTCCCACACACGATCGGCGGCGACTCCGGTGCGCGCGGCGACAGCTTCCTGAAGTTCGCTCGAGGCGGAGTTATCAATGTCACGATTCCACACTGCCGCCCCGGGCCATAGCATGTTCGAAAAGACGTGCAACTTAAGGTGATTCTGAGCGGCCAGACGGACAATCCAGGAAGAGAAAAGCTCTTGCTCCCGAGGGGCGGTGTGCCCCGGCAACAAAGCTCGGAAGCCTACGCCTAACGAAGGGTGTTTCACTCGGCATCCTCACCGCTCGTCGTGACTCTGTCCAAAATCTCGGGAGTGATGCGCTCGGTGCCATCCTCAATTGCCATTACTGCGGCTTCGCTAAGCGTCCGGGCCAAGCGACCAATTGTGCCGCTCGATCGACGATGCAATGTCCGGGCGACGTCTTGATCGCTTAATCGGGACGCCTTTCGGAGCGGTAACCGACGTTCAAAGGTGACAAGCAGTCGTCGCCACTCTTGATTCAACGTCCAAAGTGCTATTTCGTCACGCTCAAATCGACGATCAATCTGTGGATCCAAGCGCAGTAGCGTTAGCGCTTCTCTTGTTCCGACAAGAACGATCGAGATCTTAACCTGATTGCTGAGGCTCTTGATAGAGCTAGCCAGAATCCGTCGAAGATGAGGCCCGGCATTCAAGACGTGCTGAGACTCGTCGAATATTAGTAGCTTCGCTTCAACGAGCCCCAACGTATCCTCCACTCGCCTTCGACGCGCATCGACTCGTTCGCGCGACGGCTCAGCGCCCATCGAAACCAGGATCTGATTATAGAACCCGCCTAGATCCGGATCCGCAGGCACCTCGCAGTACACGACTGGAATCCTGGAACGTTCTTGCTCGGCGTTTTCGGACGCGGGATGCAATGAAAGGAATTCTTCAATGAGTCTGGTCTTGCCACTGCCTGAGTGACCAACAACTATAAGGTTGGGCATATAGCTCTTTTGCGGGTGGGACACCAAATACTCAAGTTTCCCGTGTATGCGTTGCGTGTGGGCGGTCGAAATCCAGAATCCCATACGCACGAGATCAATGCGAAGATCGTTTGACCACATCGCTTGTTCTGCGGTCGACGTGGCAAGGTGACTGAGATCTTCGCTCAACGGTCAACTGTAACGATCTTCGAGTGGCTCGACTTCTGACTGCCAATCCACGAATTCCGTTTCTTCTACGACCGTCGTCTCAAGCGGCTTGTGATGCATCCGTCTGGTTCGGATCCGACGTGCCTTCTTGGTTTCCTCAACACCGGCGCGGCGGCGTTGCTCCAACCGTTCATGTGATTCAAAGACAGCGCGCTGGTCAAAATCGTCTTTCCCTTCCTTAATCGCTCGCGCGTGAAACGCCCTCCATTCCCATAAGCTCATATTCGCTCGTAACGGATCGCGCAGTTTTAAAGCGTAGATCTCGTTTGTATCAGGCGCAACGAAATAAAGATCATTGATTCTGCGCGGGTCCTGGAGGAACGTGAAGAGCTTCCCCTTTCCGCTGCGGCATTTTTCCCCAGTGTATGGACCCAAAGCTTCTCCTACGTACACGAGATTCTCGAGTGCAACGCCATATGGTTGAATCGTGCGTTCTACGACCGGCATAAGATCAAACCGCAGTCGATTCTCATCATATTGCCGAGGCGCCAGACCCACTCCGCGGAGGTTTGTACTACCGAGAATTGCCTTCTGGTACGCGGATAGAGGCGTGCGGCCCAGTGTTCTATGGAGTTTTTGGTGATAGGTACCTGTGATCCACTCGGTGACAATGGCATTGAGCTCGCGGACGGTGAGCGCTGCCATTTCTTCTGAATTGTAGTCGCCACGCTTCTGCACGTTTGAGAACGACGAACCCGGAAGCGTGTGCAGCATTTCGTTCAGCGTGCGGATCATGCGCTCCACGTGCCCACCAAAGTGAGGAGAACCTACTGGTCGATGATCGATTATGACGTCGTGCAGTTTGCAAAATCGATGAATCATCTTCCCCAGGAATTCTCTCCCATTATCAAAGTGGAGCGCCGCCGGCTTCCCCCAGCACGGCCAGATTGTCGGCACGTCGCACTCTTTGAGCCACTCATCTTTCGGGAGCATCGCATGAAGCAAACACAATCCCGTTGAGAGTGCCCCAACAGGATCCAGCGAGATGTAGAACCCCAGGATCATCCGGCTATAGACGTCACATGCAATGGTTATGAATGCGCGCCCGACGCATTTTCGCGTCTCCTCGTCTACGACCATGATATCCAGCTTGGTATGGTCAATCTGAACCAACGACCACGGCCCGAAATGTTGATTAAAGGTGCCGTGGTGCGGGGTAAGCGTATGCGCGATTTTCCTGTTCCCTCTCGCAACCTCGACGGCGCGTAGGCCGTGTTGGTGCCTCAGCCTCTTGAGATGAGTTCTAACAGTGTTCATGCTTGGTAACGGCAAGTTGTCACGCCAACATGTGGCCCTGACATCTTCACAGATCCGACTTATCTTGAGGTTTTGGTTGGTGAGGTATTTGCCATGAAACGCGGCCGCAATAACGTCGATGACACGCGGATCGAGCCGAGCTTTCCGTGGTTGGCCAACGCCCCTGTCACATAACGACCGGGCGTCGCGGGTCTCCTCAAATCGCTGGATAAGCCGGTAAAGCGTAGCGACGCTAAGGCCGGAAGTTGCCACGGCTTCTCTAAGGTTCGGAAGATACGGTCGACCGGCCTCAATCGCGGCTTGTATAGCCTTAAACCGCTCGTGCGCCTTCGTAAGTTGTTTCGCGTCAATCGTCGTCGGATGGATATAGTCGAGCTGCAGCGCACTCATCTGTGATGTTGCGTTGTCGGCACGTATACTGACAGCCAAGTTGGGCAATCCCTGCGATTCGCCCGGCTCGGGATCGACGCGGACGGGAGGAGCTTCGGGTTGACCTTTTACGAAACGCGATCGAAGGCCGGTGAGCGCGTCGCGTATGCCGTCCCCAACGGCGCTAACGTTGAGAGCCATCCGCGAGCCACACCGGAGATGAATTGCTGAGTGGAACGCCATCAAGGTCAGTCGCAATGACGCCGTTTGCCAGCATGTGCCAAATCGTGAAAAGCAGGACCGCGCGGCGTTCAAGATCGGGACTTAAGTACTCTAGCAGACGATCAGGCGACGCTGTCCCTAGTAATTCCAACGCTTCGCGGATGCAGGCGATTTCTTCGGGCTCCACGGCGCTTGACCGGTACGGCCAGAGTTGTGTGATGTTGTCGAGCCGCAACGTGCGAATCTCGACTTCAGTGAGGATCTTGAACGTTCTGTCGATCGAGCGTGCGTAGCGACAGCCGGCCCTAAGACGGGGATGAAGATCTGGCCACTGTTCCGCGAGGTCGTCCCGATACTTGACCTCAATGTATGATTGCCGGCGTCCTGCTTCGGGAAAATATGTGACCAGAAAATCGGGTGTGTAAGAGCCATCGCCGAATTCAATGCGAGTTGGCTGCTCCACAATACCGGAAACGAGCGGATCAAATTCAAGGAGGATAATAAGGTCGCGTTCTAGCGTTGACTCAAACGCGACCAATCCTGGTTTCTTCTGAGCGGGAACGTGCCCGGTAACGCTGCGACGGTTCGGGCCAAATTTTCTGATAGCCGCGGTCCTAGTGTCTTGATTCGCGGCTCTTTTCTTAGCTCTGCGGCGTTCCGGCAAGACATTGCCCTCCGCGCCCTCAGGTGATATCCTAAGGGCAGGTTATCGAGTTCCGCGCCTTTGCTTTGACGGTGAAAACGCGGTTTCGGCCTCAACGAAAGCCTCGCGATGTCAGTCGCGATGGCTTTCTTGCATCTGTTGCGTATCGATCGCGGCGGGGCCGATCGCCACTGACGCTTACTCCCTTATATCGTGATCGCAATCCCTTTCCCCGATAGCGGCCTGATGGTGGATGTAACAAAAAAGACCCGCTTCTGCGGGACTTTTAAGACAAGGTCAGGTTGGAACAGGCTCGGCATCTCGGTTCATCATTCGCTCAAATGGCCGCTTCAGTATGAACCATCGCCCGCTCAACTTCATGCCAGGGAGGTTTCCGGCTCTTACCGCTCGCCGAACCACGGGAACAGTAGTACCTAGTCGCTCCGCGACTTCCTCGAGTGTGATTGTGTCCCGTGCCTCTGACATGCCTCGTGCTACCTCATGCTTGTGGCGCAGCCTTCACTACAATATGCGAGGTTGCTCCCTGACGCAATGGATGGTTTCAACCGGCCTACGGCCATCCATCGGTAGGGCAAACCTTGGCGAAATCGCCAGAATCGGACGATGGTGGTTCAGCAATATTGTTGAATTGTCGCGCCATGAAGAGCGATGTCTCTGCCGTCGGATCTGTGGTCGCTGATTTCATCGAGAACGTTCTTGCTGTGCTTGGCGCCGGCGGCCTCTACAAGCTCGCCACAGCTTTTGCGGAGATTCACCGTACCAAAGGTCCAAACGCTAGCGAAAGAAACAAACGCGCCCAAGCGCAGATCTGCGAGTACAGAAGAGACCGGCGCCCACCAGATGCAAGTGTCGCCTGGGATCTCTTCGAGGCTTGCGCACGCGCGGGTACTAACTACTCGAGCGGCTTTCTGGGAATAGTCTACTGCGGGCATCCGGGTGATGTTCTTGGCGTTCTGTGGTGCATGCGAATGGTCGACCACAAGGATGCGTTCTACCTAGATCGTTTGCAGGAATTGACGCTCAACGCTCCTCTCGCAACAGGCAACCCGCTGTACACCGGCGACACGTGGCCTGATATCGATTTGCCCGATGCCGCGTTGTCGTCTGATTCTCTGGTTGTCGCTAGAGCGCGGGAGACATGCATACTAGATGCAGCCATTCGAGACGAGTTCGCCGCCGCATGGCAACTGTGGAAAGCACTACCGCATAACGCCACAGAACTCAGCCGCCGCTATCGTGGGTTCCCGACGCATACCTTCCTCGTCGTTAGCGACAGTAACATTAGGCTCGCGGATCGGTTCTTGACGATCTTGCAAGACACATTTTGGTTCACCTGAGTGTTTGCGCGACGATTTTGAACACATTCCATCTTTGGATTTCTCGTCGCCAGGCTGCCCGCAAATTCACGCCAAGGGGGTAAACCAGTTGGATTCAAAGCGCTTTATGGCAAAAGGGCAAACTTTTAATCCAGCGCCCACCGCGACGGACGCCGAGATCGATTGTGAAGCCCACCAGCTGCCGATCGAGATAATCGTCAAGCGGCTCGTTGAAATCGCCGGCATCGTTGTAACCGGCTCCGTTGGAGGCGTGAAAGACGAACGCGCGGTGCGCTGTTGGATTGCGAAAGATCGGCACCCCGAGCGTGAGTTGCAGCTGCGCTTTGCCTATCGAATCGCGAAGATGATCGCCGGAGCGTGCGGTCCGCACGTCGTGCAGGCTTGGTTCAAAGGATCGAACACATCGCTCTCGGATCGAGCACCGGCGTTGTTGCTCAGGGACGATTTCTCCGACGAGACGCAGCAAGCAATACTTAGCGCTGTCCGTCGTTTGCGACAATAGGAGGTCGAACCCGATGCTCGCCGGGTGTCATATGCGAGAGATTCGCTTCTAGGCGAACTCTAAGGCGGAAACGGGTCTGGGTACCACTGATCGAATGCGCGCGGCTTGCCAAGGACCGTGACGACGACGGTGTCCGCCGGCACACCTGCGACAGTGGCTCCATCAACGAATGTATCAAACAAGGCGAGTTCCTCGCCAACACATGTGGTTGGTGTGCACTCCGCGGCTGATCGACACGCGACACCATCGATTCCTGCGGCGTATGCGCTGGCTCCAATCGGTTGGCATTGATTATGTGGAACGCCGTACGGATAATTTGCTGCTAGACCAATGGCGCGCAAGCCGTCGTCGGTTACGGCGTCAAGCACATTGGCATTTGTCACATCCACGTCAACGAGGCGGGGCCGCGCGCTCGGCCGTAAGTCGAAGAGTTGAATGGCGCGACCTGCATGTTGGTGTCGCGCATTAGCCGCAGCAACGGCGATCGTTGCATTAAGATAGAGCGCGCCAAACGCTGATCGTGGATTCCAGCGCCCGCCATGTAATTTTGAGAAACCGGTGTTAAGTGCAGATGACCACGCGGGACCAATGACGCGGTAATAGGTGCCCGCGCGCGTGATCGTCTTCACTGGGCGTAGGAAAAGAGCCGAATTAGATACCCGTTCACCGCATCTGGTCCGTGACGTTTGATTGTATCCAGGATGGTGCGATCCGGCAGCCAGTCATCGTTCGTGCGTACGATTTCCGGTATGCGCTCCGGCTTGATGATACGGTGAAGCAGCAGCGCGAGGTCGACTATGCGCGCAACGCTCGCTCGCCGTGCGGACGGAATGCCGGTCTTGCGCCAGCCGGCGATCGATTCTCGGCGGACCGGGAAGAGATCCGCGAGTTCTGCTTCGGAAAGTCCGAAGATCGTCTTGATAGCGTCGAGGGCGCCATTATCGTTCTCGAGTACGCTTGGCCCGACCGGCGCGTCGTCGGGAAGGGAAATGTACTGTGTGCCTAGCGCGTGAACGCTAAAAAGTCCGGCCTTACGAAGGACGCCCGCGATAAATTCATGAGGATAGAGTAGCCGCTCGAGTAATCGAAAGCGGGGAGTTCGCCCGCCCCCCTTTTTCTCGTCCATTCTCCTATCCTACCACCACATTGTAGGAGCCTACCAGGTGCCTACGGTGAGCGCCACTTTCCGTCCTACTTGAGCGACTTTTTGACGCCAAAAATACGAACAGGCGTTCGGGCTCGCTTGCCGAACCCGCCGACTGTGGCCAAGAATAGTGACTCCCAGGCCGTGGAGGCCGTCAAAAGGCTGATAACGGAGAAGCTAACAACGCGGGAGCGTGCGAGACTGCAGGCTTGGCTTCTCGCAAGGTTCGACGTGCGCGGCTACGACCGAGACAAATTGCCGCGCTAGTTCCGCCGCGGCAGCAACGCAAGAGGCACGCAATTTGGCGGCCTTCTGTAGTTTTAGGAGGAGTGCTCCGTGCCAATTGATGTAAGCCGTCTCCCGACGTTCTATCACAGCTGGGTAGGCAATGCATTGCGTAACCGTCGCTACGACACTGAGCTAATCGACGATCTAACTCACGCGCGGGTGAATTTCGACGATATGGCTCGCTTTTATCATCGATCGATTGAAAAATGGGACGTTCCGGGTCGCCGCGAGGGGCGAGAGGAGCAGCTCGATAGTATGCGCCTGGGCGAGGCTTATTGTGAAAACGTCGTGACTACCATTGATGAAGTGGTCTCAACGCTGAAAGGCTTTAAGTAGGCTGCGCAATGATCAAAGCGCTGGTCCCTCTGCGTTAAGACATGTCTAGCGGCAATATCGGCTTAGGAACGCTCGCGCTTTTCCGCGACGCATCAAGCACACATCTCGTGATTCGAGACATCCAAAACGCTTTCGAAGGGGCCGGGTTCCCGCACACGCTAGAGTCAGAGGCTACTTCACGAAAGCCAGTCTTTAACAGTTACATAAACTCACTCGATTTAGCTGACGAGTCTGTTCAAAGACGGCTGCGTCGTGCGCTAGCTCAGCTCTTAGATGTGATCGCCGTGCGCAGCGCGCAGGCGAGTATTCCGCTTATCAACGCGCTCAAGCGAGACGGGTTGACGTGGCACGACGGGGCACTAGACGCGCAGGCCCCTGCGCCCGGCGCCACGACGACGGCGCCCACCTACAATGCTGCACCTTCATCATCGAGCCCAACGATCGTCGCAAACGAGATCGAAGAGCTTCTGCGAGCGGTTCCCAGGGCACTTCGTGAGCTACAACCGGAGCATCGTCACGACCACCGCACGGACACGATGCCGATGGAGGACGAGTTTGACCTTCAGGATCTGCTGCGTTCATATCTCATCATGCGTTATCCGGTGCTGAGCGACGAAGAGTGGACTCCAAAGCTCGGTGATCGAGCGGGCAGGGTTGACTTTGCGCTCCGAGGCGAAAAGGTCTTTTTAGAAGTCAAGTTTGTGAGGGATCGAAATCACTGGGACACCAAAGTCGAGCCAAGTATCTATAAGAAGATCGAAGTCTATTCGCGCGACGCAGATTGCGATGTGCTACTTATCTTCATATATGACCCGACGCTATGCTTACGAGAGGCAGCGAAGCTTGAGCGCGATTTTTCCGGCGAACGCGGTGACGTCAGAAAGCGATGGATACTGCGGACAGTAATAGCGCCGAGCCTTTAAGGACGTCGTTTTTTAGTCCCTGACAGCGCGCTTGGTAGTTGTGACCGTTTAGGCTGGGCTTGCGCGCTGACGGGCCGTGCTCCGGGAATGAGTTCACGCATCATTCGGAAGAACTCGTACATAGGTGCCGGCCCCTCGGTTCGGAGCACGTCGAGAACGCTGCGATTACCGAGCCCGCGCATCGGACCGCGAACGATCGCGGGTAGAGACTGTTTCTTGAAGAGTAGAGCGAGTTCTTCGGCGACCTGAGCAACACGACTGACGTCGGCCACCCGGTTATTAGGAACAGTACCTTCGAACCACTTATCGATCGCTTGACGCGTGACGCCGAATATGGATCCAAGTTCCGGGGAGGATAGCTGAAACGCATTCCTGATAATTAGCAGTTCGCGCGAAGCTTGGGCACGGAAAGCTCGCGTATCCGCTTTCGCAAGCGCTTGTACCGACAACCGCACGGGTTTCATTGGTTTGTGGCTCGTAATGGGCTTTACGGGCGCATCGACAGGCAGCGGCACACTCCTATCGCCGGCGAGCTTTCGTCCGCCTTTATCCGCCAGCGCTTTTCTCGCGGTTGCCTTTTTGTTCTTCTCGCGCGTTTCCATCGCCATGGCCCATTCTATACTCGTGGCGCAGCGGCGGCAACCACTTTGCACCTAACGCGGAGCGAAGAGGCTGCTGTCAATCACAACGACCAGGAGTGTGCTTCGGTTGAAGTCTGCTATTTATGTCTCGACTGTTGAATGCTCCACCGCGCCGCCTAATCTAATTCCACCGAATGAGGGCCCGCTTTAGAATCGGCCGACGGTGTTCCCATGAACCGTCGCCGATGTCACCGATCGTTGTCGACTCGTCGGAATGCAAGACTGGCCAAAGGACGATCAGATATTTTTCGAAATCACGCATATAGTGGACAGTACCCGGCCTAGGGCCGCTGCGGGACTTTCCTTTCCTAGATCTTGCTGTGAGTCTAGGCGGCTGTCCCCTCGCGACTCGCGGCTAATCTGTGGTTCCACGCTTCCTGCCACGGGAGGGAACTGATGGCGAGAAACCGCCGAAAGACAAAGGAAGCGCGAACCGCCCTTAAACTGTTTACCTTCATCGCCGGAAAGCTTGGAGCAAGCGAAGCGGATCAGGCAATGCCTCTAGGCGTGAGCCGCGGCAGCGTCCTTAGCTCGCGCTGTATCGCTAAGCTCGACCGGAGGCGCGCAACAGCGTCATTATTGTTCCGTGGCAGCGCAAAAAGAGATAGTCAATCTCTAGCGATGTATCGATCGGCGTCCTTCCGATTTCGCTATGACGTATCATGAACGAGTTCCCGATCTGGGTCAGAGTCTTTGCTTCCTCCTCCATCAGTTCGCGAAACGACGCTTGTGAAGACGTTCGGGCGACCAACGCGGATACGGACACCTTCTTATCCGGATCCTCTAACGTCTTTAGACGTTCCCAAGCATCCCAAAGCTTTTCAAGAGCCTCCTTTCGCACTTCAGGACGAGGATCAATGAATTTCGTACGCGCCGCCGCCAGAAGGTCATCCAGCGACGCATCGCCGGTGCTAAACGGCATATTAAGTACAGCAGCCTGTTCGGCGGGAAAAAGTCGCGTGACGCGCCCACTCCCGTTAAGCTCAAAGGCGAGGCCATGGCGACGAAAGACTTCGTTCACTGCATCGCGCAACTCGCGCTGGCCTTCCGACCTGTCAAATATGAGGTGTGAGTGTCCAAAATAGTCGTGATAGTCTCGTTCTCTCGGTTTGCTTAACCGGGAGAAGCTGAATTCGATTAGGTCGAATAACTGATCCTGACTTTCGCTCGGTGCGTCAGTCCAGCGGATGTTGCGACCGTTTGCATCCCGCTCTAGGAGACCGACATCTGTGCCTACGACGCCCCGGCCGTCTGGGCACGTGACAGGGTAGTATTCAGCGAAGAAGTTGCGTCCGACGAACGTGTCAATAATCGCGCGGAGACCTACATCTGCTTCCGAGGTGCTTGAATCAATTGTCCGGGGCCGCAAACCGTGCTCCCGCTCGGTGAAGTATTCCATTTCCTCTCGGTCCAATCTCGCGCCGGATCTCCAGCGGCGCTTTGCAAGGCGAAGCTACGCTTGAGTGACTCGCTTGAGTTCTCCGACAAGTGAGTCAAGATCAGCTTGAGTCTTTTGCAAGATGCTCTCGAAGCAGGTGCAGCAATACCGACGTTTATTGGAGAATGCGCCTCCAAGCTGAGGAATTAGAAAGCACTTGGTGCCGTTTGGCATTGAAACATTGCAGCGTCTGCACTCGCACACCCTCTGTACTTCATAGACCGTCGGTGCGCCAAGACTGGCGCCAATTAGCGATGGGACGCGTCCCTTAGGCTTTGCGGTTTTCATATTCGGTTTTCGCTTTTCTGACGCGGCGCGCTATGGTCTGCACTACATCATTGACCTGGCCAAGAACCGCGTCAATTTCCTCTAAAGAACACAGGGAGCGGTCTTTACCGAGGCGCTTGTTGATCTCTTTATTCACCATCGCGATCGCCGCAACAAGATTGTTTCGACCACTTATCCCCAAGGCTGTGTATTGATACGGAAGTTCACGACCAGCAATATCAAGCTCGACGTGGTTTAGGACAATCTTAGCGAGACGAGCTCCTTGTTCATACAAACGCTTGCGAGCTTGTTCGAGAGCGCGTTGCGGCAAGACGGGAAAGCCTGACGAAGGCGGCCGCTTTTGCTTACCACCGGGCTTTGACTTCTTTACGAGTTCTTCGGCTTCACTCGGGTCAAGCCCAAGTAACTCCAAACGCTCCCGCAGCTCCGCGACAATTTCCTGGTCCTCAAGCGGAGCGAAGTCTTCCTCCCAGAGCCCTTCGACAATTTCGCCACGTACAACGATGGGGCTCTCATCCGCGGACAATCGCGCATCCCCCTCGCGCACTGAAATGGGGACCTCAGGATCAGCGCCTTCTATGAGTTTCGCCCAAAAAGCCTCATCGTCGCGCTCAAACTGCTTGAACTCACTCAAACGCCGATCAAGGTTCATACCCAGGTGCGTAACGATATGTCCGACATTATCTGGGTGCGTCGGATTGTTCTGCACGATCACGCGCATGATCCGGCCCACGAACTGTACGTAGGGAGAAAGAGACCGGAAAGGACGGAAGATCGCCGCAACACTCAGATGAGGATGATCAAAACCCTCTCCCAGCATCTGCACCTGTACTATGCAATCTAGTGTGCCATTCTTGAGCGAGGCGAGGACGCGCTGTTGCTCATCGTAATCTTGCTTGCTATGAATGATGTCCGCAGTATAGCCGCGCTCTTCGTACATGGAGCGCAGGTCTCGTGCATGGTTTATCGAGCAGGCCACCGCAATGAGCTGATGCCGTGTCCCGGTCTGCCGCAGTTCCTCCAGCCTCTCCAGGCTTGAATCCACGATGTGCTGATTGCAAAGCGGTGCAAGAGCAACTCCTTTGCTGAACCAATCCTCTTCCTTGAGCTGCAGCACCTCATCGAGTGAATACTTACGCCCGCGCGAATCGCTGAAGCTGAGTTCGATCTCCGACGGAGCGACATAACTCGCCTTTAGGCGTTTGATATAGCCCTTTAGCGTAGCGCTTCGAAACGAGTATCGATAGACGAGTTCTCCATCTATCTCCCGACGATCACTCCGGAAGGGTGTCGCAGTAAGATGAATGACCTTAGCCGCAGGGAATCTCTCAAGTACTTTTTTCCAACTCTCTGCAGCACTGTGATGGGCTTCGTCAACGATGATCATGTCGAAGAACCCATCGGGAAACTGGTTCAACCACTTGTCAACGTTCGTGGCCAGCTGCTGAATATTGCTGACGACGATATGAGACTTGGTCGCTACGGACACGTTTCCGCTGTCAAGCGTACATACGAACGGACCAGCCACCATTTGCGCGCCGGTTAGTACGCCAGCCTTGCGCCAGAAGCATTTTTGACGGTTGGTGATGTCCATCGCTTCCAGCAAAACCGTTTTGATCGTGAGATTCGGCGCGATTACCAACACTCGCCCCTGGGCCAGCCCCAACGGCAACAGCGAAGAGATGCCGGTCTTCCCGCATCCAACCGGAATCTGCAGTATCGCCCGATTACGGCCGGCGCGAAAAAATTCGGCGGTGCGAAGGTAAGCCTCTCGCTGCGGCTCGCGCAACGATTCATTTCCCTCTACGTTGAAGTCGGCCGCGGCAAAAAAAGACTCAACGGGCTGATTCGAACGCGCCCATGCATCGAGTTGCTCCTTCTCGAACATCCACTTTCGGCCGACCCGGTTTGCGGGAACCCGGCCCTCTCGAGCGAGCGTATACAGAACCGTCTTCCCCATCCGAAGATGTGCGGCGGCCTCCTCGATCGAGAGCCAACCTTGGCTATTTATCATATGCTGTCAAATGATAACACATGATAAAATCCGAGAGAAGACCCGCTTGCGCACGGGGGTGAGCTCGCGGCTTGCCGGCCTCGAACGCTTGGGGCAACGTCGCTCTCCTAGGAAAAAAGAGTTCCAATGCCCGCCTGCCTTGCTTTCGCGCGGGCGCGCCCGCGCTACTATAGTCGCTAAACGGCGTCGAGCCCCGTCTTCGGGACAGGCGCTGGAGGAGACCAGATGAAACAGACGGTCGCCTTCTTGCCCGACGAGGACTCGCTCGGCCTGGGAAGATCGATCCGCGGCTACCCCGTCCTTACGTATCGCGAGGTCGGCCTGTCCCGTGGGGCCAGCGACATCAAGGTCGAGGAGCATGGCCGCAGGCATAACGCGATCGTCTTGTCACGGAATCGGCGGGACTTCCGCCGCGTGATGCGCGACATCGCGCGCGTCTCCACGTCTGGAGAATGCCAGGCGATGCGCTGTAAGGAAGGCGGAGGTCTAGTCACGGTCGATCCGCGTCTTAAGTCGTTTAATTTCGCTCGCGTGAGCAAATCGCTCGTTCTTGGCGGCCAAAGGATCGACTGGGACGACGTCTTCGTCCTCAATCTACGCGTGCACATTGGCGCCGATGAGCGCGTCACTGTCACGCTCCTTCCGCGCTGCGAGCGCTGCCTACGTCTGCACAGCTTTGAGTGCGAACGTTGCGACCAAATCGGAATCGTCACGCTGTACGAACGCCAATTTGGCGTTGTGATCGCGCCCCCGTGGGCTGATTTCGCGCGCTCCGACGAACGGTGACAATCATCGAAGCGGACTTACGATCACAGACGCGCCAATGCACATCGCCAGCCTCGAACGTCCTCTGACTCGCTATTTTTCAAAGAGCGCCGTTATCTCCACGTTGACATCTTCGAAGTCGGGAGCGATTGTTATCAAGCCCCGATCGATGCCCAGTTGGCGCGGCGGAGCGCCAGTTACCGGTACCAGCTTCGCCACAGCTCGGCCAGCGACGCAGATGATGATCTCGCGCTCGCTGCCTTCCCGCAACTCCCGGACCAACCCCGATAGGTGACTCTTCGCCTCGTGCATGTTCACCATCTTCATCGCCTCAGTCTAACAGGCTTAGCGACGTAGCGCGATTCGATTCGAGCCCGCGCCTTGAAACTGGCGACGCGGAAAGCGGACAATTCGCGGAGATCAATGGCAAACGAAGGGCCCCACCATTTTTGGCTTCGTAGGATTTTCTCATCGCTAACTGCGCCGGTTCTCACACTAAGTTGAGTCGTGGCGCTCGGGGTTTCTCAGTAGTAACTGGTGCCTACAGGCGGACCGCTCGCCAAACCCGGGGAAATCTCGCTCGCGCATCATGGCGTGCTCTTTCTCGACGAACTACCCGAGTTCGGTCGCGGCGCAATCGAGGTGATGCGTCAGCCGCTCGAAGAGGGAACGGTGACGATCGCACGCGCGGCCGGCACGTTCACCTATCCCGCGCGCTTTCAGTTGGTTGCCTCGATGAATCCGTGTCCGTGCGGGTATCGCGGATTGCGTGGTGCCGAATGCCGCTGCGATGACGCGAGCGTCGCCAAATACGTGAGCAAGCTTTCGGGACCGTTGCTGGATCGCATCGACTTGCAGATCGAGATCGCACGCGTACCCTTCGACGACATGGTGCGCCGCGACGGCGCCGAACGCTCGGCGGTGATTCGCGAACGCGTGGTTGCGGCGCGGGCGATTGCCCGCGGGCGTTTCGCCGGCACGCCGATCGGCGCCAACGCCGAGATCCTGCCCAGCATGATGCGCACGTACTGCCCGCTCGACGACGCCGCGATGCGCGTGCTCGCCAAAGCCAGCGCGAAGCGACAGTTCTCGGCGCGCGCGCTCGATCGCATCGCGCGCGTCGCGCGCACGATCGCCGATCTCGGCCACTGCACGGATATCCGCGCCGAGCACATCGCCGAGGCGATCCAATATCGCAGCTTAGAAAGGCTAGACGGGCGGGCCGCCTGACTCAGCCGATCTCCTCAGGTGGCGCTACATGCGTTCGAGACGGCCACGCTAACCCAACGCTGGTGCTCCGGGTCCCAGCGGTACTCGCGCTCGAGTCCTTTGCTAGCGATTCACACGCGCGCTCGTGCAGACGGGCATTAAACTGGCGAAGGTCCCTACCAAGTGCTGCCGTCTGCAAATTCAACGGCGTGGATGTAGCACTCGTAAATGGAGCCGAGACGCTGATCGAGGTCCGATGGACTAGAGCGTTAGACGGGGGAAATCTATTCGTGGCGCTCGGTATTGCATTGGCGCCGGGAGTATAATGAATTTCGACCGCACCCAATGCTGGCTAACAGAACGCCAAAAGAGTTTGCGGCGACTGGCGAAAATGCGAACCGAAGCCGATTTTCCACGGATCGCGCCGGTCTACCAAACCGGGTGAGGGTCAACGCCGCCTGATGTCCAAATCGCAATCCTCCGCGAAAGCGGGGCAACTCCACGCCTGCGATCGCATCGTCGCGATCGAGCTCGTCGGCGATCCGGTTGTGCTCGATCAGGTAACCGTCGTGTGAAGGACGAATTCGCTCGCATGCAACGTTCGTTCTTTCTCGCCGGGGTCAGTTTTGCCGTCGCGGCAGCTCTGGGTGCGTGCACGCCAGGCTACGTGGTTCCGCCGAACTACGGCACGACGCCGGTCATCACGCTGCCCGGCGGCACGACCGGTAACGCGCTCTCACTCGACGCGGCGAACCAAACCGCGGTCGTCACGGTCAGCGAGACCGGATACGGCGGCACGTTCAGCGCGCAATCGAGCGCCGCGAGCGTCGCAACCGTCACGCCTGCCTCGGGAACGAGCTTTACCATCACCGCGATCGCGGCCGGCACGGCGACGATTACATTTACCGACGCCTACGGGGATCTTGTGACGCTCACGGTGACGGTCACGATCACCGGCGGGGTCGTCACCTAACTACAGCTGCAACACGCCGATGCTGCCGCTCTCGTTCTCGGTGAACCAGATATTGCCGTCGGGTCCGACGGTGATGCCGAGCGGATCCCCGCTTGGATTCGGCACGACGTACTCGGTAATGGTTCCCGCGGTCGTGATGCGCCCGACCGCGTCGTTGCCGCAGTCGGCGAACCAGAGCGCGCCGTCGGGACCGGGCGTAATGTAGGCTAGGTGCGGTGCGCCGGTCCCGATCGAACTCAATGGGCCGTATTCGGTGAGACTTCCGCTCGTGGTCATGCGGCCGATCATATCCCCCTCGGTAAACCACATTGCGCCGTCCGAACCCGCAGTCATGTACACCGGCGGTTCGGTCGTGGTCGGTGGAAACTCCGACACCATGCCGCCGGAGATGCGCCCGATGACGGAGTTGAGGGAGTCGTCGAACCACACCGCACCGTCGGGCCCGAGCGCGACGCCGTACGGGATGCCGGTGTCGGGAACCGGCACCTCGGTCAACGCACCACTTGTCGCATTGATGCTGCCGACGACCTCGCCGGCATTTTCGCTGAACCAGGTATTCCCGTCCAAACCGGCTGCGAACGCGAGCGTCCCGCCGTTCGTCGTGGAATAGGTCGTAATCGCGGCCGACGTCGTCACCTTGCCGGCGAGGCGGTGCGAGTAGTCTCCGAACCACACGTTGCCGTCGGGGCCGAGCGTCGCGCCGACGGGTGAGTGAAAACCGTCGGCGCTCAGCGAGTGGCTCGTATAATCCGTGCCGTCCGGTTTGATCGAGCTGACAGCAATGCCGTCGTTTTCCGTAAACCATAGGTTGCCGTCGGCGCCAGTGGCGATTCCCCACGGCCCCGTCGTCGAGCCGATCGAATACTCGGTGACCGCCGGCGAGGCCGCCGGTGCGGGGCGCAGCGTATTCGTGACGGTCAACGTGAACGTCAGCGTTCCGTCGCTGATTGCGAGGCTGCAGCCGCCGTTCGAGATTTGCGTACCGCCGACGACGAGCATGGTCGCGCTCGTGCCGGTGCCGACGATCGTGCCGGCGCTCAAGACACTGTTGCAACCGTCCGGCGTCGCGATGTAGGTCGTACCTGCCGCCGCGTTTGGTTCGGAGATCGCGAGCACGTGCTGTCCTTCGGGATAGGTATTGAGCTGCGCGGGCGCGGGCGAATAGAACACCGTCGGATTGCTCACGAAGAGCGTCGGCGCGATCGTCAGATTCTCTTGCGTTGCGCCGCCTTGACCGTTCACCGCAGCCGCGCTCAGCGTCACCGAGGCCGAATACCCCGCACCGCCGCCGCCGTCATACACCGCTTGCACCGTATCGGTCGCTTTGGTCAGCGTCACCGTCGCCGAAGGCGTGCCGCCGTCGAGTTCCAACTGCGTGTGTCCGCTGCCGCTGCCGCCGGACTCGCCGACGGTTGCGGTGATCGGATTCGCGTACGGCGCATTTGACGTGCCGGCGGTGATCGGATTGTCGCCGAAATCGGTCGGCGCAATCACCATCGAGACCGCATGCGTGCGTCCGTCGCCGGGTTCATCGATGCTCTGCGTGCTTCCGCCGAAACCCGCGACGATCGCTTCGATCGGCGCGTTCACCGAGTTCGTGGTTCCGCCGCTAATCGATTGGGTGACGCCTGCAATGCCGAGTTCGTGCGCGCTCGAAGGGATCGTGCCGTTCACCGGCGCCGCGTCGTAGAGGATGAAGACGAAATCGTCATCGCCGGCGGGCGCCGTCACCGCGATCGTGCACGTCCGTCCGCCCGCCGTCGCGGTGCAGGCGCTGCTCGATGCCGAGATGTCGGTCGCCGCCGTACCGAGCGGCGTCGTATGGTTGGTATCGGAATGCGCATAGGTCGTCACCAGCGCTCCGTTAGCACTCGGCGAGACGAAGGCGCGGCGCTTCACGCTTCCGGCGGGCGCCGCGTTCGGAATGACGATTTTGAAGGTAACGTTGCCGGTTCGTTTGTTCGGCGTGCTGCCGCCCGTAGGCGGAAGCGGCGTACCGCCGCCAGAGCCGCCGCAGCCTGCGGCGGCGAACGTCAAAATACCCGCTAGGGCGAAGGCGACGCAGCGGACCATGCGCGGGCTTTCAACCTCCCGCGCAGGGTCCCTCGCTCAAGACGCGAGCTAGGGATGCCCGTCGTTCGTGTTCGTGGTGGTCGTCGTCGTGGACGAGTTTTGGTTGCCGCCTTGACTATTGGGTTGCGTGACCGTGGTTTGCCGCGTGGTCGAGGTTATCGACCAGGGATGCCAGGCAAAGAGGCCGATCAATATGGCAACCGCCAGGATCACCACGATCCCGAATGCCGCCGCGTTGCTGCCGCCGTCGTCGTGTACGATAACCGGTCCTCGATCGCTCATGCGCAAAAGTTTTCCCTGCGCTTCCCAGGCTTAATCACCAACCAAGCGCTTCACCCGGCGGAGCGGCGGGGGCGGACGGTACCGGTCGGCATCGGCCATGGCGCCGAAACCACGCCGGCCACGGTCATGATCAACGTCGCCGTGCCGCCGACCGCAAAAGCGAGCGCGGTGCCGCCGCGCTCGCACAACCACCCAGCGAGCAGCGAGCCGATCGGGCCGCTGGCGAGAAAGACGTAATTGTAGAGGCCGCCGACGCGGCCTTGCAAGAAACCCGGCGTTGCCAACTGGACGAACGCGTTCGTGGTGGCCGTATACATCGTGTAGGCGATGCCGGTCACCAGCAGCGCCAGCGACACCGCCAAGAACGTATGCTGCGCAGCGAGGATGCACTGCCCGGCCCCGAAAGCCGCGCAGGCCACCAGCAGGCGCGCGCGCGACGCGCGCGCGCGCGACGCCGCAATGAGCGCGCCGATCAACGCGCCCAGTCCGAAGACCGCCGCGATCCAGCCGTAGGTTTGGGGTCCGCCGTGCATCGTCTGTTGCGCGAGTACCGGCAGGAGCACGTTGAAATTGATCGCCAAGAACGAGACGGCGAACATCATCGCGAGCACGATTGCGACCGTTTTGGTGTGCCGCGCGTAGCGCAGGCCGATCCGGATCGAATCGAGCAGCGCGCCGCTGCGCCGCACGTCGGCCTGCGGATGAAACTCGCCGACGCGCATCGCCGCGATCGCCCAAATCACGGGAACGAAGCTGATCGCGTTGAGGAGAAAACACATGCCTAGGCCCGTGCTCTCGATCAGCACGCCGGCCAACGCCGGACCGATGATGCGCGTCGCGTTGTTCAAACTCGAATTCAGCGCGATCGCGTTGCCGAGTTCCGAGCGTCCGACCAGCTGCACCATCAGTGCTTGCCGGCTAGGGTTGTTGAAAACCAGGATCGTGCCGCGCACCAGCGCGACCGAATCGATGAACCATACCGTGGCGAAGTGGAAAAACACCGCCAGCGCCAAGAGCAGCGCGCAGATCGCCATTGCCACCTGACCGACGAGAAGGGTCACGCGCCGGTCGTGGCGGTCGGCGAGAGCACCGCCGATCAGCCCGAAGACGGCGTAGGGTCCGTAGAAAAAGAAGCCGAGCACGCCGACCGCTTCGGCTGAATGTGTGAGCTGGAGAATCAGCCACGCCTGCGCCGCAGTTTGCAGCCAGGTTCCGATCTGGGAAACAAATTGACCCGCGAAATAGAGCCGATAATTGCGGTGACGGCGAAGACTCGCTAGCACTTGCTTTGATTTGCGCCATCAGCGGAGGTTTTCATGCCCGATCTTTCCGTTTTCACCCGGGATCCGGACGTGGCCGAGTTCCCAGCTGGCCACCGCTTCTTTTCAGCCGGTGAGACCGGCGAGACGATGTACGTCGTCATCAGCGGCGAGGTCGAGATCAGCCTGCGCGGAAAAGTCCTCGAGCACGTTCATCCCGGAGGGATCTTCGGAGAGATGACGCTCGTCGATCATCACGAACGAAGCGCCGACGTCACCGCCCTTACCGAGGTAAAAGCTGCCGTGATCGATCGCAAGCGCTTTCTCGATCTGATCTGCAAGAATCCGTACTTTGCGATCGAGGTCATGAAGGTCATGACGGAGCGGCTGCGCGCATTCGACGCGCGGCTCTGAGCGTGGACGCGTCTGCTTAGGCGGACGGATCGAGAGCGGGCACGGCGTCGCCGTCGAGGAAAACGCGCAGCTCACCCGATGAAAATTGCACGCCGCTCCAAAACGCGCCGAACTCACCGTAACGCGCGCTCGCCTCGTCGAACCGCATCTCGTAGATCAGCTTCTTGAAGACCAGCGGATCGTCGGCGTAGAGATCGACGCCCCACTCGAAATCGTCGAAGCCGACCGAACCCGAGATCACCTGCGTCACCACGCCGTGATAGCTTCGCCCGACTTTCCCGTGCTCGGTCATCAGTTTCGCACGTTCCGCGAACGAGAGCATGAACCAGTTGTCCATGCCCTCTCGCTTCTTGTTCATCGGATAGAAACAGGCGTAACGGCGCCGCGGAATCTTCGCCCACAGCCGCGGCCCGACGTACGGACTCTCGGCCTGCTTGCGCACCAGTTCGTCGAAGGCGGCGATCCATTCCGGCGACTGCGGGTTGAGCCCGCGCGATTGCAATTCGGCGTGAATCTTTCCGGTCGCATCGTACATTCCGAGCTCGAGCACCGAAACGTACGAGCCGAGCGGCTGGAGATATTCGCGCGCCTCGAGCTTGTCGACCAGCGTCTGGGCGTACGCCAGTCCGTCGTACGTGCGCGCGTAGTGCGTCAGCATCAGATCGCCCTTGTGTCCGATGATCTGCGCCAGTCCCACGTCGCCGTCTTTCCCGGACTGCAGATGTTCGAAGAGATCGCTCGCATGCGAAGCATATTTTGCCCGGCGCTTCTCGGGCAAACCATCCCACGAACGGCGGTCGAACGCGAACATGCGGTGGAGGATCCACCAGCCCTCGAGCGATTCGGGTACGTTCGGATCTCGCATCGTTTTTTGCTATGCTCCCCGCCGCAGGGCTTTGACGCGCCGCATCTCCGCCTCGACCTCGGCCACGAGCGCCTCGGGGCGCTCGCGGTACTTCGCCCACAGCTGCGGCATGTGCGCGATGTCGTCGAGGACGCGGGTGTAGACGCTGTTGACCGGCGTCGGAATTCCGTGGGCGTGGCCGCCCGCCGCCACCGCCCCGTTGAGAACGTCGACCTCGGTATTCGGTCTGCCGGCCCGAAGATCGAGCAGGAGCGAGGGCGGCTTGGTGCCGCGCCCGCGCGCGATCCGCCGCTGCATGAGCGTGCGGGCAACGGGGCTCGGGAGATTTGCCGAGGCGAGCAGCGCGCGCACCGGATAGCGCGGGAGATCGACCGCCGCGATCCTCATCGCCGACATCACCGCGCGCACTTCCCGGATCATGCGAATCTCGAGCGTGAAGATCTTTTCATAGTGCACCATGCGCGCCGGCAGCACATTCAGAATCGCGCAGCTCGCGTTGGCGACGACGTTGAGCGCGAGTTTGCTCCATTTCAGGGCGCGCCAATCCTCGATCACACACACGCGCAAACCGCTGCTCGCAAAGGTCGCGACGAGCCAGTTGTAGGCGCTCTCTCCCACCGGAGCAAATGCGAGGCCGCCGTCGTGAGTCGCGTTGGCGCGACCGTCCCGGTCGCGATCGACCGGAACCGTGAGAGCGGCGGCGACCACGTTCTTCGCGCCGAATGCCTGCACCAGCTTCTCTTCGTTTCCCACGCCGTTTTGCGGCGAGACGAAGACGCACTTCTCCGGATACGCGATCGCCTTGCGCAGCGTTTCGATCGCGCCGTCGGTATCGTACGATTTCGTCGCGACGATCGCCACGTCGGCATCGTAGGGCGTCACCGCTTCGAGCGGACGCGGCGCATACGCGACCTCGACGCCGATCGAGATCAGCTGGTCGCCCAAGAACGTTCCGACCGCGCCGCGCCCGACGATGTAGACCTTCATGGAGTCACACCGGTGCTGCCGAACCCGCCGGCGCCGCGCGCGCTTTCGGGTAATTCGTCGACGAGCTGAAACTGCGCGCGCGAAACCGGCGCGACGACCAGCTGCGCGATGCGGTCGCCGCGGCGAATCGTTACCGGCACCGAGCCGAGGTTCGCGAGTATCACGCCGATCGGCCCGCGATAATCAGCGTCGATCGTTCCCGGCGTATTCAAGCAGGTCACGCCGTCTTTGAGCGCGAGGCCGCTGCGCGGCCGAATCTGGGCTTCGAATCCGAAGGGAAGCGCGATCGAGAGGCCGGTGGGAACGAGTGCGCGCGCGCCGGGTTCGAGCGTGAGATCGCAATCGACCGCGGCACATAAATCCGCGCCTGCCGCGTGCTCGCTCATGTACGCGGGGAGCGGCAAACCATCCGCTTCGGGAAGCCGTTTCAGCGCAACCCGCACGAGCGTATCCATAGGTGGGGTCATTTAGAAAGCAGTTGCGATAACTCTTCCCGGAAACTCTCGATGTCCCGAAACGAACGATAGACGCTGGCGAAGCGGATGTAGGCGACCGGATCGAGCGCCCGCAGTGCCTCCATCAGCTTCTCGCCGACCATCGTCGAGCTGACCTCGCTCTCGCCGCGTGCGAACAGATCGCGCTCGAGATCGGCTGCGACCGCTTCCATCTGGCTCTCGGAGATCGGCCGCTTCTCGCACGCCTTGCGCAGACCGCTCAGTATTTTCTCGCGGCTGTACTGTTCGCGCCGGCCGTCCTTCTTGACCACGAAGAGACGCGGCGCTTCCATGCGCTCGTAGGTGGTAAAACGATGCTTGCAGCGCGGGTCCAAGCACTCGCGCCGTCGCCGAACCACGGTTTCGTCGTCGCGTGAGTCGACGACACGCGTCTCGCTCTTGCGACAGGTCGGGCAAATCAGATCGTCACCTATATGTAGTGGGTGTCTGTATTATACGGTACTACCCCTAGTAAACGCAAAAAGGCCGGTTATTATATACTTGCGAAAAATTAGGGAGGGATGGAACAGAATCGACCATTCCCCCTGGACGCCGAACCGACCCCCGGCGTAGTATCGGCCCATGCCCCGCAAACGCAAGACCGACTTCGCGCTGATGCCCGAGGAGGACCTCAAGAAGGTCGTCCAGGGCTTGCTTCAGGTCAGCAAGGACGACTTGGACCGGGCCGAGGCCGAGCGCCCGAAGCGCAAGCGCGCGAAGAAGTCCTAGAACAGGCCCAGAATCCGCTCGACCCCTTCGGCAAAGGCATCGAGTGCCTTAATAACATCCCATCGTTCGCCGATCGCTACATATCCGGCGAGGTCGGTCTCGAAATCTACATCCGGGTTCGGCCCCGTGGGGATGACCTCAACGTGCGCGAGTTCGTCGCCCAGGTTTGTCGGAAATCCACTGAAAGCGACGTTAATGAATCCCGTCGCGGGCCTACAATCACGGAATACGCGCGTATCCTCGGGAGCGAAGCTCTTAAGGCTCGGCGCAATGTATGTCAAGTGGATTCTCCGGTGCTTATCGACGTTATCGACACCATCGAACCCACAGAAGCCCTCAAAGGGATGACGATATCCCCTGGCTCGCGATTTCGGACCAAGGTTGAATGGCTGGAAGTCTTTGAGCTTATCGGCGTCGGCGGGGTCCGCCCATTGATGAACGACACTGCCCTGCCACTTCTTCTTATCGGTGACGATTGGGAAGTGGATCATTTGCAGGGTGTTTCGATCCGTGGGCTCGACACCGTTGTAATGGCGCACGGCCAATTGCCAGCACAAGTGGTCGAGGGCGCAGCGAAGGTTATGCGCTGCGTCTCCTACGATGAGACCCCAGTGATCCGGGATATCTATGACGCGGTCAATGCGAACAACTACGCGCCCCTGTTCAGGCTCGTACTCGCGCCGAAGTGTGATAGGGCTACCATCGGCGTAAACTTTCTCAATCTCGACCCTAAGCGCGTCTATGTGCGCTTTTCCGCGTTCGAGCTTTGCGAGCGCGCTGGAGAGGTCTAATGTGTACGCCAAAGGACTATTTTGCGGTAAGCGCCTTGTAGGTCAATCGCTTGCCGTCTGCGCCTTGCGCTAGTTTCACGAAACGCGGCCCGTCCGTGCTCTCGCGCTCGTTGAAGCGGAAAACTTCTTCTTCGACGTAACGCTGCAAATGCTGCACACGCGGCGCGATATACGTACCTTTGACCATCCGCTTGAACACCGACCAGAAGCCTTCGATGTTGTTCGTATGGATATGGCCGCGCACGTATTCGAGCGCGTGGTTGATGACCTGATGATCGTAGCCGTCCAGATCGCGAAGGCGGTAGTATGCGCCGTGCTGGTCGGTGTAGACGGTTTCGCCTGCGAACACGTTATCGCGAATCTTCTGCCGCAGCGTGAAGCCTAGCGCGCTCGGCACAACCCAGGCGCGGACTTTGCCCTTACGCTGCACGATGCCCATGACGATCGCTTTGCCAGCCTGCGGTCCCGTCTTTTTGCGGCCCGCAGAACGCCCGCGATTGCCCTTCTTGCCGCCGACGTAGGTTTCGTCCGCTTCAACCGGCCCGAAGAACTTGCCGAACGCATCGTCGCGCATTCCCTCACGGATACGGTGCAGCATGAACCACGCGGTTTTCTGCGTGACCTTCAATGCCCGCGCAAGCTCGCACGACGAAATGCCGTTTCGGTTGCTCGCGATCAGCCAAATGGCCGGGAGCCACTTGTCGAAGCCGATGGGCGATTCCTCAAAGATCGTCCCGACCTTGGCCGAGAATTGCCCGCGGCAATCGCGGCAGTACCAGCGCCGGTGCTTCGGCATGTAGTCCACGTTCACGGAGCCGCAAGCACGCGGACAGGCCACGCCGTTCGGCCAGCGTAGGGCGACGAAGTAGTCGTGCGCGACCTGCGGGTCCTGGAACCGCCGGACGGCTTCCAAGAGGGTTTCGGGGACCGGCTGAGCTTGGGCTTCCACGCCCTTATTTTACTCTACCGACTAGTTTTTGGCAAGTATATAATAACGAAAAGGCCGTCCAGCGTCCCCGCCGTCCGGCCCTTCGAAAATTTGGTTCGCGAGGGGAACGCCTCGCCGGCGTAGGTTTTGGGCTGCAAAACCTACGAGGCGGCGCCTATCTTGAACATCTTCGTACCGCACTCGGGGCACTTGCCTTCGGTTGCGGGACGGCCGTTCTTCATCGTGATCTGGACCGCGTCTTTGATCTGTCGCTTGGTTTTACACTTGACGCAATACGCTTCTGCTGCCACCTGTGGATCCTCCAGAGCTTCGGGCGAGGTGCGGGTCCCCGTATTCGGGTATGCCCCTTCGCCTCCCCCTAGACGACGAGGGCGCCGTGCGGGAAGGCTGCGGCGTGGATGCTCCGGAGTATACCACCCGGGCGGCCTTCGAGGACGCCCGCGGTGGACGGGATTTCGCCTGGGACGGAAACGGCCTCTGGCGCTGCGGTTCGCTGGCGGGCTTGCGGCAGCCAAGCGTGGCGATCGTCGGAACGCGAGCCGCGACGCCGTACGGGAGGCGTTTGGCGCGTAGCTTCGCGCGCGAACTTGGGGCAGCCGGCTGCTGCGTGATCTCGGGCCTGGCGCTCGGGATCGATGCGGCAGCGCACGAGGGCGCGCTGGACGCCGGCGCGCCCACCGTCGGCATCTTGGGCAGCGGTCACGCCCGTTTCTTCCCGCAGCGGAACCGCGAGCTCGCCGAACGCATGCTCGCAGGGGGCGGAGCGGTCCTCTCGCCCTTCCCGCCCGAGCAAGAGGCCGCGCCGTGGCATTTCCTTGCGCGCAACGCGATCGTCGCGGCGCTCGCCGACGCGGTGCTCGTGATCGAGGCGCCGGCGCGCAGCGGCGCGCTCAACACGGCGGGGTGGGCCGCGCCGCGCATCCCCGTGCTGGCCGTCCCGGGCGATGTCGACCGCGCGCACGTCGCCGGTTGCCACGCGCTGATCCGCGACGGCGCAATTCTCGCGCGCTGCGCCGCCGACGTGCTCGAAGTGTTGCATCTTCCCGGCCGCAAGCCGCCTCCGGCGATTCGTCGCGACGGCGCGCCCGGCGCGCTCTTGGCCGTCCTGTCAAACGGCGAACGCGATCTCGACGATCTGGTCGAAGCGACCGGATTGCCCGCCGCGCAGGCGCTCGCCGAACTCGCGATGCTCGAACTCGAAGGCGTGGTCGAGCGCCGCGGCGCAACGCGTTTCGCATCCAGTTGCGGCTGATCGGCGGCGCGTTAGTCGCCGATGCTGTTCCAAAACGAATATGGCACACCGTTCTCCTTGAGAAACGGTTCGAGCTGGCTCGCCGTACTTTGGTGGAAACGGCGGCGGAGCGCGTCCAGCAGACCGCGACGGCACCGCAGCAAATCGAAGGGGCCCTGACCGCGCTTCAACGCCGCCAAGAGTTTGGGCGTGTCGACTGCCGCGACCGTCAACGTCCACTCGTATTCGTTGTAGCCGAAGAGCGACTCGACGCCTTTGCCGAGATCCTGGCCCTCGACGATCAAGTCGCCTTCCGGTCCGAGCCGGGCCGAGAGCGAGCGCCAATCGGTTGAGGTTCGTTCATGGCGCAATTCAACTGTCCGGGACGCGCGCCATATCGCAGGGATGCCGAGCGCTGCGGTAACGCGCCTAATTGCTTCGGACAATAATTCGCAGCGCATCGCTAACAGCCGTTCACCACGATATGCTCGGCGCCTCTTCGGGAGTACCGAGACGGGTGGAGTCTGCGTCCGTTCGCGAAGGCGTGACCGAGCGCCGCGACGCAACACGCTTCACATGCACCTTCGGTTGATTGCCGTCGACAAGATTCGCACCGGATACATCGCCGATGCGTGCGCCGATTTTCGTAAGCGGCTGGAGCCGTATTTCAGCTACGCCGAGATCGAAGTGCGCGCGGCGCACGGCGGCGACCCGCAAGCCGCAGTGCGCGAGGAGGCCGAGCGCATCCTCAAGCACGTGCGGCCCGACGATCGCGTGTGGCTGCTCGAACGCGACGGAGCCGAATTTTCCAGCACCGGGCTCGCCGCGGAAATCGAGAAAATCGCGCGCGACGGGACCTCGCGCCTGACCTTTGTCGTAGCCGGAACCTATGGTGCGGACGCGACGCTGCGCGATCGCGCGAACGTGCTATGGTCGCTCTCGCCGCTGACGTTCTTGCACGAGTGGGCTCGCGCCATCGTGCTGGAACAGCTCTACCGTGCGGCGAAGATTTCGCGTAATGAACCCTACCACCACTGACGAGGGTTCGGCGGACGCTGAACCCATGTTGCCCGACGACGCGCTCGACGCATTCGCGCGGGCGATCGAGGCGATCGTCGGGCGCGCGTATCCGCAGGCGCCGCCGGCCGCCGTCGAGTTCGAGGCTCCGCGCCGGCCGGAGTTCGGTGATTTCGCGACCAACGTCGCGTTCTCGCTGGCGAAGATCGCGCGCCGCTCGCCCAACGACGTCGCGAATGCGCTCATCGAGCAACTGCGCGCGCAATCGCCCGAGATCGCCGGGCGCTTTGCCTCGATCGACGCGGTTGCCGGGTTCATCAACGTGCGACTCGCGCCCGCTCTCTGGCAGGCGCTCGTCGCGCAGATCTTGCGCCAAGGCGCGGACTTCGGTCGCGCGCTGCCGCGCGGAGAGCGCATCTCGCTCGAGTTCGGCAGCGCCAATCCGACCGGTCCGCTGGTCGTCGTGCAAGGACGCACGCTCTCGATCGGCGATACGCTCGCGCGCGCGTTCCGTTTCCGCGGCTACGACGTCTTTGCCGAATGGATCATCAACGACGCAGGCTCGCAGGTCGAGACGCTCGGCCGTTCGCTCTACGCTCGCTACATGCAGCACTACGATCCGTCCTATCCATTCCCCGAGGACGGCTACCCCGGCGATTATCTCGTCGCTCTCGCCCAGGCGATCGCGCGGCGCGACGGCGAGAAGTGGCGCGATCACGCGGACGCGATCGCGACGCTCGCGAAATTCGGTCGCGATGCGATCGTAGCCGAACAACGGGCGACCGCGGAACGCTTCGGCGTTCATTACGATCTCTGGCAGAGCGAGCGCGAGTTGCGCAAGTCCGGCCGCATGAACGAGGACCTCGACAAACTGCGCGCGATGGGATTGATCTACGAAGCCGACGGCGCGCAGTATTTCCGCACCTCGGAATTCGGCGACGACAAGGATCGCGTCATCATCCGCAGCGACGGCAGCCCAACCTACTTTGCGCCCGACATCGCCTACCACTTCGAGAAACTCAGCCGCTCGAACCGTGCGATCGACATCCTCGGTCCCGACCACCACGGGTACATCGGGCGGCTCAAAGCGGCCGCTGCGGCCATGGGCTTCCCCGGCAAGCTCGATATCTTGATCGCACAGCAGATTACGCTGATGCGCGGCGGCGAGCAGGTAAGCATGAGCAAACGCGAGGGCAACATCATCACCCTCGACGAGATTCTCGACGAAGTCGGCGTCGATGCGGCGCGCTTCTTCTTCGCGATGCTCAGCACCGACTCACCGCTGACCTTCGACTTGAAACTGGCAGTCGAGCAGAGCAGCGACAACCCGGTCTACTACGTCCAGTACGGTCACGCGCGTATCGCCTCGGTGCTGCGCCGCGCCGACCCGGCCGACGTCGATGCAGCGCGCGCCGTTCCGCCGCTAACCGTCTTGAACGAACCGGCCGAAATCGCGCTCGCGCGCCGCGTCGCCGAGCTGCCCCGTGTCGTGCAGGGCGTCGTCGACCATCTCGCGCCGCACCGGCTCACCAAATACGCACGCGACGTCGCGACCGAGTTCCACCAGTTTTACGCCGAGTGCACGATCTTGGTCGACGAGCGCGACCTCCGTCTCGCGCGACTCGCGCTGTGCGTTGCCACGCGATCGGTGCTCGCGCAGGTGCTCGAACTGATCGGCGTCAGCGCGCCGGAATCGATGTGAGATCGGCACCGAAAAGCTAGGCCGTCTTTGCCGGGCGCTATGGGATCTGAAATGCGTCCTTGATTGCTGCGTTGAGCCGCTCGACATCTTCGGCATCGGTAAACCTACGAATCAGCCGTCCGATATCAGAGCGCCGGTAAAAATGCGGCAGGTCGAAGCGGATGTAGCCTCGGAGATCATGCGCGTCTCTTAGCGAGAGAATATCCGGCAGTCCGTGGCACTGAAAGGGCGGCGGCTTCGTGCGAATCGGCACCGCGACGACAGTTTCTTGGGCGGCACATGCGTCATCATGGGAGATGAGCAGAACCGGACGATCCTTCCCAAGTGCCGTGGCAATGCGAACGTCGAAGCGATTCAAAAGCTTAGATCGACTCGTCGTCCAAGACCTCTTTTGCCCGGTTCACGAAGGCCTCGAGGTCGTCGTAGATTTCAGCTCCGGTCTCAAACGCATTAGTTAGCACGTAAGAGGAATCCATCGCGTATTCAGCTTCGATGGCAGTGAAGTATGTGTATTGCATCGTGCTGTTCCTTTTCGCTACGCCTATTGAGGACCAGATGGCGGCGCCTGTGGCGGGCGCGCAACCTGTCGGATGTCGAGCGACGTCCGTGTCAGCTCTTCGCCGTCAACGAGAAGCGCGAACCAATACGTGCCAGCCTCCTCCACGATTGGTTCAGCCGAAATTTGCTGTAGATTCCAAGTCAAGTTAGCCGATTTTATTTGCGTGGTGAACGGGACATCGGGCCCATTGCCTTCGGCGCGTTGCACGCCACGTGCGTCAAATGCACGAAACTTCGTCGAATATATCTTGCCTGGCTGACCTCCCGAGACAATCACGACCAAGGTAAGCGGTGGAAGGACTTGAGGGAATTGCCAGGTCGCCGCAGTTGGCTGCACACCGAGAATATTAGCCCTCCCTGCGGGTTCATCTGCGTCCCTTGGGCTAGCAGCATTAGAGCCCGGGGAAGATCCGGTCTAGGCATGCTTCCCCACTTCGGTGAACCGCTCGGCTTTCATTTGGTCTTTGTTTCCTATCGCACGAAACTAACCGCCGCGTAACATTCCTGCCATATGCGCCCCCGTGCCGTCCCTTTTCAGCTATGTTCGTTGGTCCTAGCGCAGCGCCGTTTCCAAGCGCGCACCATCCGGACTACCCAAGCCCGTCACCGGATCCCATCCGGTGCCCGCCTCATACGCGCCGTTGCTTCCGCTGGTAATGTCGTGCAAGGGACCCGGCGAATTCGGATACCCCGCAAGCGTGTAGAGCTTGGGGTTGAGAAAACCCGCGCTGGTTCCGAGCTGCTGGTTCATCAGGGCGATCAGCGCGGCCCATAACGGCGCCGAAGCGCTCGTTCCGCCGACGACTTCGCTCGTTCCGTTCACGCGGATCGCGTAACCGGTGTTCGGATCGCCGTCGGCGCACACGTCGGGCACGCCGCGTCCGCCGCTCGGATCGGGGGGCGCCGGAACGTTGGCGTTGATTTGCCAGGACGGAAGCGCGAAGACGGCGCTCACGCCTCCGCCGGAATCACTCCACGCCACCTCGGAATTGATTTCGCCGCCTGAGGCGCTGACGGTCGTCGCCCCGCAGCCCAGCGCATGCGGACTCGAAGCCGGAAAATCCGCGTGCGGCGCGCCGTCGTTGACACCGTCGCTCGAGCCGCCGTCGCCGGAGGCAACGCAGACCGTCACGCCCATTGCCGCCGCTGCCGCGCAGGCGGAGTCCAGCGCGTTCATCGCCGCGCTCGTCCATTCCGACTCCGGCGCGCCCCAACTGATCGAGATCACCGACGGCTCGTTGGTTTGGTCGTGAACCGCGGTCGTCACCGCGTCGATGAAGCCCTGATCCGTGTTGGGCGTGAAGTACAGGACGATCTTCGCTCCGTGCGCGATCGTGCCCACCATTTCGACGTCGAGCATGACTTCCGTGTCCGCATCCGATCCGGGGGAATTCGTCGCGCCGTCGACGGTTACGATCGTGACCGCCGGCTCGGAAACGCCGAGTTGCGCGCAGTACGCCGAGAAGTCCGCAGCCGTGTAGCCGCCGCCGAGTTCGATGATGCCGATGGTCTCGCCCGTGCCGTCGACTCCGCTCGGAAAATCATAGAGCGCAGCGATTTGCGGCGGCGTGAACGACGTTGCCGCGTGTTCGGCGATTTGAAAATGCGGACGCGCTTGCGGACGCGTGTCGAGCCCGAGCACTGCCTCGATCACGTTTTGCAATGACGGCGGCAGTGAAATCGTTCCGGTGCGAGCGCGAAAGGACTTCGATTCGACTTTGTATGTCGAAAGCGAAACCCCGAACGCCTCGCTCATCTGCGCGACGTTCCCTTCCAAACGAATCGTGCGGCGTGCCGGATCGCGCTCGATCACGCTGAGCCGGTGATCGCGGGCAAATGCCTCGACGCGTTCGAGATCGCCTTCACCGGCGCCGTACGCGCCGGCGTACTCTTCGCGCGTCAGATGACCCGGAGGCGGCGCACTCGAGTGTTTCGAGCGCACGATCACCGTCACCGTGACCCGCTCGGCCGGATCGGAGGCGGCAACGAACTCGCCGGGCGGCCGTTCGCGCGTGCTGCCGGGTACGACCCAACGCTCCTCGTCCATCGAACGCTAACCTCTGCCGGCGGGCTCGGGATGCGGTACGATCGGGCCGGCAGCCGGGGATTCGACGCCGTGCTGCTGCATCAGCTCGTAGAGACGCCGCAAATATTCGCTGCTTGCGCGTTCCTGATCGACCGCGCGCCGGACGAAGAAATTCACCGACAGGTTTATCGTGGTGTCGGCGAACTCGTGAACTCGCACGTATGGCTCGTGCGACGCTCGCGGATCGTTGATCTCCTCCCCCATGCGCGAAACGGCATCGAGCGCGAGCTTCTCGACGAACGTAAGATCGCTGCCGTATGCCACCCGCAGCGGAACGCGCACCGCGACGCGCGGCTCGGGGAGGCGATAGTTGATGAACAGTTCTTGCGCCAACACCAAGTTCGGAACGACGACCAAGTTGTTCGCCGACTCACGGATCGAAATGCTGCGCCAGTTGATGTCCTCGACGAAGCCTTGCTGGCCGCTGGGAAGCGCGATGTAATCGCCCGGCCGAATCTGGCGCGACGCGACGAGCTGGAGTCCCGAGAAAAGATTGGCGAGCGGCGGCTGCAGCGCAAGCGCAACAGCCAAGCCGCCGACGCCGAGCGCGGTGAGCAGCGGCGTTATCGCGATCCCCAACGAGCTGAGCGTGATCAGAAAGCCGATCACCACGACCACGCCGCTCGCGACGCTGGCGAGCAGCGTCGCGGACGCGATCTGTTCGCCGGTTCCGCGCGTGAACCGGTGCACCGTGTTGGCGGCTAAACGCGCGCCGATAATCGTGACCGACGCCAGTACGAGCACGAGCAGCGTCTCGTCGAGCAGATGTTCGATCTTCGCAGGCGCCGACGATATCGTGAGCGCGATATGGATACCCAGGGCGGTGCTCCAGAACAACATCCCGGCTTCGAGCGCATCGACCAGGGCGAAGAGCCACGCGTGCCCGCGCACGTATGCCATCTTCGAAACCTTGCGCGTTAGGATCAGTTCGACGAGCGCTCCGGCGCCTGCCGCCACCACGATGCAAGCGACCGGAATTACGATCGCGCGAATCGTGGGCCAGGTCGAGGGGAAATCCATGCGGCTCTTCTACCCGCCGGCCACGATCTCTACGCCTGATTAAGGCGCGCGTTCAGCCACGGAGCGACAAAGTATCGCCATAAAATCTTAATGAGCGCAGCGGCCGGAATGCCGAGCAGCAAGCCCGGTATACCGAAGAGTTCGCCGCCGGCGAACACCGCGAACATCACGCCGATCGGCGAGACCCCGACCGACTGTCCCATGATCTTCGGGACCAAGATATTGTCGCTGATGCGCGCCATCACGAACATAATGACCTGCACCCAGAGAATCATCCAGCCGCCTTGCGGAGCACACAGCACGACGGCGATGGCCTGCGCGATCAACATACCGATCACCGGGATCGCGTACGCAATCGCGGTGATGATGCCGAGGATCAGGGAAAACTTGAACCCGAGCAGCGCCGAGAGCACGGCGACGACGACGCCCGTGATTGCGCTCACCAGCACCTGGCCCGAGATGAAACTGCCGAAGGTGTCCGTGACCTCGGTCGCCAGTTTGCGCGCGGTCGCGCGCCGCTTGGCCGGAAAGAGCGACGCGAACGCTTCGACGATCTGTTCGTCGTTGAGTAAGAAGAAAAACGACAGCACGATCGACGAGAAGGCCACGAAGAACGCGGTCGCCGTGCCAATGACGATCGCACCGAGCGAGGTCAGCGTCCCTGTCGCGAGCGCGGTGAGCCGTTCACTGCCGAGTTGGCCGATGTCGAATGCGCCGGGCGGAACGTGCAGCCCGGGCACGCGGTTTTGCAGCCAGAGTTCGGCGGCATGCGACCAGTTCTGTACAGAGACGACGTATGACGGTGCGTTGGTGATCAGGGCTTGCAATTGCGCGATCGTCAGCGGAACGATCACGAGCAGGCCGACGACGATCACGACCAAGAGCACGACGAAGACGATCGTGATCGCGAGCGCTTTTGGAATGCCGCGCACGGTCAGGCGGCGGCAGACGGGTTGTAAGCCGAAGGCGATAAACGCCGCGATCAGAAAAATCGAGATCGTGCGCGGAATGTGCTCGGCAAAAAGGTAGAGCACGATCGCGACCGCGATCGCGATCAGGATGGTAAAGAAACGCCGCCAGCCGGCCGGTGTTACAGCGTTTTGCACAGCAGCCGCCGCTCGGTGCGATACCCGGCGCGTTCGTAGAGCGCTCGAGCCGCCGCGTTCTCCTCGGTCACCATCAACGCCATATACGGCGCGCCGCGCCTTCGGGCCTCATGCTCCGCGTTCGCAAGCAGGGCTGACCCGACTCCCATGCCGCGCCGGTCGCGTTCCACGGCCATGTACACGATGAAGGCCTGGTCTTCGCCGGTTACCTCGTCGGGCAGCGAGTCCAGAACGAGCATGAATCCGACCGGAAGGCCGTCGTCTTCGGCGATCAGGCCCGTGTAATCGCGTTGGTCGAGGATCGCCAGGAGCCGTTCGAAGTTCGTCAGCACCGCGGCCGGATCGGGGTGCCGCAGCGGCGAGACACTGTCCATCGCGGTGCGCTTTCCCAGCGATTCGATGAACGCGCGGTCGGCCGCGGTTGCGCTACGGATTGCGAGCTTCAAGTTCGGCGCGAACCGGGATCGTCGATCGGTTGACCGTTCTTGCACTGCGGACAATCGGCGGGATCGTGCGATTCCAGCGGCATGTTCAAGAGCGCGCGGGTCGGCACGCCGAAGTCGGCCGCGCCCCGCTGCACGATCACGCCGACGCCCGCAACGCTCGCTCCCGAGCGACGCACCACGTCGATCACCTCGCGCACCGAGAGCCCCGTGGTCACCACGTCCTCGACGACCAAGGCGCGATCCTCGGGCTTGAGCGAGAAGCTGCGCCGCAGCGTTGCCGCGCCGTCCTCTTTCTCGACGAAGATCGCGTCCGTGCCGAGCTGACGCGCGGTTTCGTAGCCGAGCACGATGCCGCCGACCGCGGCACTCACCACCACCGTCGGTTTGGTCGCGCGAAATGCGGCTGCAATCTCTTTGGCGACCGCCTCGACCAGCGGCGGGTTTTCGAGAATCCGAAACTTTTGGATAAAGACGTCGCTGTGGCGCCCCGAGCTCAAGCGAAAATGTCCGCGCATCAGTGCACCGCGCTCGCGCAAGGCGCGCTCGAGATCGACCTCAAGCAAGGGCGTGAATATCTGCCAGGATCGCACGAGCCGCCGCGAGCGGATCGGGGGCCTGAACGATCGGACGCCCCACCACCAGATAGTCGGCGCCGGCGGCGACGGCCTGCGCCGCCGTCATCACGCGCTTTTGGTCGCCGTGCACCTCGCCCACCGGACGAATTCCGGGCGTCAGCGTGAGGAAATCTTGACCGAAGAACCCTTTCAGATCGGCGACCTCGTACGCGCTGCACACGACCCCGGCGCAGCCGGCATCGCGTGCCAGCGCCGCAAGCCGCGTGGCGTTCTCACCCGGTCCGCCGTGCAGCCCCAGCTCGGCCAAATCTTCGGGTGCGTGGCTGGTGAGAATCGTGACCGCGAAGACCTGCGGCGCCGCGATGCCGAGTTCGTCCGCGCGCTCGGCCGCCGCTTCGACCGCCGCGCGCATCATCTCCACCCCTCCCAGCGCGTGCACGTTGACGATCCGGGCACCGGGACGTACCAGTTGCTTCATCGCGGCACCCACCGTTCGCGGGATGTCGTGCAATTTCGCGTCGATGAAAAACCGAACGTCGCGAGCTTCGCAGTACGAGAAGATGCGCTCCGGGTAACCGTAGAGTGACTCCATCCCTACTTTGAAGATCACGTCGAGCTCGTAGAGCCGATCGATCAGCTGCTCCGCTTCGTCGGCGGAGGGAACGTCGAGCGCGACGATCAGTTGCGCCACGGTTTCAGCCTCACCCCTCGTCTCCTTCGTACTGATACGCGTTCGCGAATCCCACGTTCGCTTTTCCTACGATTTGCGCGAGCGAGCGCAGGTTACGCTGCTGCAAGTATAGCATGAGCTCGGCAGCGATCCCGACCGGTATTTGCGGATCGGTGAAATTCGCGGTACCGATCGAGATTGCGCTCGCGCCGGCGAGCAGAAACTCGAGCGCGTCGCTCGCGGTTTCGATACCGCCCTGCCCGACGATCGGAATCTTCACCGCGCGCGCTACTTCGTACACCGCGAGTACCGCGATCGGACGAATCGCCGCTCCCGAAAGGCCGCCGGTGACATTGCCCAGCCGCGGCTGCCAACGCTCAACGTCGATGGCCATGCCGCGTACGGTGTTGATGACGGCCAGCGCGTCCGCACCGGCGGCCTCGGCCTCGCGCGCGATCGAAGCGATGTCGGTGACGTTCGGAGAAAGCTTGACGATCAGCGTTTTGTCGGTTACGCCGCGCACCGCGCGCACGACCTCGGCGGTAAGGTGCGGATCGCACGCAAACGTTTCGCCTTCGCTCGCGACGTTCGGGCATGAAATGTTCACTTCGAGCGCGTCGATTTCGGCACGCGCGGCGAGCCGTTCGCCGACGTAGGCATAGTCATCGACCGAGAATCCGGCCACGCTGCCGATGATCGCGCACGGGCGGTTCGCGAACTTCTCGACCTCGTGATCGAGATACCACTCGATCCCGGGATTCTGCAATCCGATCGCGTTGAGCATGCCGGCGGGTGTGTGTACCAGACGCGGCGTCGGATTCCCCAGACGCGGCAAACGCGTGACGCTCTTGAGCACGACGCCGCCGATACGCGCGAGATCCACGAACGGTGCGAACTCCTCGCCGCTTCCGTAACAGCCGCTGCCCATCAGCGTCGGGTAGTCCAATTTCAACGCGCCGATCGTCACCGAGAGATCGACGCCGCGGGCGTTCACCATCGCAACTCGTGCGCCCAAAACACGGGGCCTTCTTTACACACGCGTGCATACACGACGTCGCTTCCGTCGCGTTCCGGCGGCGGGAAACTCGGCGCCTGCGCCGAGGTGCCGGCCAACGGAACGACGCAACCCCAGCAACCGCCGACGCCGCAGGCAAACGTTTCCTCGAGCGAGAGTTGCGCCGGAACGTTCATTTCCTCCGCGATGCGTGCAACCGCGCGCAGCATCGGCGTCGGCCCGCACGCCAAAATCAGATCGGGGGGTTCGTCGGTTCGGCCGAACAGCTCGGTGACGTAGCCCGAATGACCCACGCTGCCGTCGTCGGTCGCGACGTGAACCTCGCACCCATGGCGCGCGAAACGCTCGCGCTCGACCAACGAAACCGAAGAACGCGCGCCATAGTAGAGACGCACCCGCGCACCGGCGCGCACGAGTGCCTGCGCCGCAAGCAGTACCGATGCGATTCCCACGCCGCCGGCGACGATCGCCACGTCACGCGCGGCGCCAAGTGTAAAGCCGTTGCCAAGCGGCCCAGCGAGCGAGATTACGTCGCCTTCACGCAGTGCCGCAAGCTTGGCCGTGCGTTTACCGACGACGAAAAATAGCACGCTTGCACGGCCTTCGCTCGCCTCGTAGATGCCAAGCGCCACCGCGGCGCTCTCGCCGCTCGGCGGAACGACCATGACAAACTGCCCGGGAACAGTCATTCTGACCAGCTCCGGTGCGTTGAATCCAAGCAACACCACGCCGGGTGCAAGCTCTTGTCGATCGAGGATGAAGGCGTGATGGATAGCAGCGGAGGATGCGGCAGTCGCCATATGCGTGGACGCATTTTCGCCAAATTTTAAAAAAAGTCCGTGCGCCGCACTGAACCGCGGAGCAACAACGGCCGTTATAGATAGTAGAGAGTGAAAACTCGGAAAGGAGGGTCCGCAGATGGCAGGTCTCATGGTCTTCAAGTCTCTAGCCGACGCGCTTCGAGCCGGCTACCAAGTCTACGATCGTACTGCGGACGGGTATCTCGTGCGAACGAGAACGACGGCAGGATGGGCAATCGCGCTGGTCTCCTGCAAGTGACCCCTCCTCGACGCATCCGGCTTTATACGTGAATCATCTTCGCAGCAAATGACGACGCCGGTTCCACGGAACCGGCGTCGTCATTTCTTTTAGCGCTGATCCGGAGGCTGAACCGGGCGCTCGATTTCGGGCGTCGGTCCCGGCCGCCAGGCGTAGGGTCCGCCCGGAGGCTGGGGCGACGATCCCGGCGGTGGCGGCGGCGGCCCGAAGGTCGTGTGCCGGAACCCGCTTCCCGGCCCAAAACCGGGAAGGCGCGCGCCGTTGAGCACCGCGTTCACGATTTGGGCGATGCCGACGAACATCGGTACCAGGCCGCCGAGCAACCAGGGACCCACGTACGAAATGCCGGCGAGCGGACCGATCGAACCCAGACCGATCAGCAGTGCCAACCCGATGCACGTGATCGTGATGCCTTTGCGAAGTTGACGTTGCGCGTAATAGTAGTCTTCGAAGTAGCCGGCCGGAGGCGGGTAGCCGCGTTTGCCAGGGGGAGGGGGAGGCGGGGGCATCGGGCCGTAGCCGGCTCCCGGCATCGGGGGGATGCCCGAAGGGGGCGGCACCATGCCGCGGCGGATCATCTCCATCCGCTCGTTGTGGGCGAAGACGCGCGACACGATCCAGGCCGCGACCGGTGCTCCGAAGATCACCATGATCGCGATCGCCGCGACAAAATCGTCGTTGCCATGATCCATTAGAATTCTCCCTTCGTCACAGGCGCGGGCCCCAGCCTTCGAAGGTAGGGCGCAGGGCTTGAGCGGAGTCTGGAGCGCAGGCGTCCGGCAGCGTCGGGCGTGTACCGTGGGGGAGCGTTTTGTTCAGCGTCATCGTCAGGACCATGATGGGGTTGGGCCTCCGTAGTTCGTCCTGCCACAGATACGTCCGGCTCACCGGCATGTTTCAGCGGCGCCCGCGAAACACGCCGCCCCCGCCGGACGTATTCCAGACGTGGTCGCAGCACTCGCGGAGGCGCCCCGTATAAACACGACGGAACGCTCCGGCCCCGAGGACGGTGAACTGGTAGCGATGACGCTTGGAGGTCACTCCGAGGCGTTCGCCACGCTGGTCGAGCGCTACGATCGGGCCGTCTATCATCTCGCGTATCGCACGCTGCACGACGTCGAAGAAGCGCGCGACGCCGCCCAGGAGGCGTTCTTCAAAGCCTACCGCTCGCTGCGAACGTTCAAACCGGGCGCGAAGTTCTCGACCTGGATCTTCGCAATCACCTACCATGCCTGCTGCGATCGCTTGAATCGCCGCAAGCGTTATAGTAACGATGAATTGCCCGAACGCGCCGACCCCGGTCCCGGGCCGGAGACGCAAGCCATCGCCATCGATCAGGCGCGCCGCCTGCACGATGCCATCGATCGGCTCCCGGAGAAGTATCGCGCGGTGATTACGCTCTACCATTTGCAGGGAAAACAGTACGACGAGATCGCCGAAGTATTGGAACTGCCGATGGGAACGGTGAAGACGCATTTATTCCGGGCAAAGGAGCATTTACGCAAGCTCCTGCGCGCGGAGGAGGTAACCGAATGACGTTCGATAACGACGATGCGCTGGATGCGGCGCTCTTTGCCCTCCCGCTCGAGGAACCGCCGGCCGATCTGCGCGCCGCGATCTTGACGGCCACCGTGTATCGTCCCGCACCGCTTTTCTCGCCGCGCGAACTGATCTTTCTGGGCGTGATGTGCGCGCTCGTCATCTGGCTCGTCGCCCTCGTAATCATGGGCGGCGGTTCGCTCTTCGCGTATTCACTGCAGGCACTGGGCGCCGGAACGCAGCGCGCGCTCTCCGATCAGACGTTGCTCGCGTGGGTGGCAGCCGGCGGTGCGACCGCGGTCTGGCTTTCGATTTTCACCGGATTCCAACCGCGTACGCAGGGCAAGGCGGCGGATCGTCGCTAACTCCGGTCGGATGGAGTCTGAGCGCAAATTCAAGGTTTTGGTGATCGAGGACGATGCGGCAATCAGCCGCGTGCTGAATCTCGAACTGGAACACGAGGGATACGAGGTCGAGATCGCGCGCGACGGACTCGAGGGTTTGGAGAAGGCGCTCAAGGAGCCGGACCTGGTGATACTCGACCTCATGCTGCCGCGGATGGACGGCCTGGAAGTCTGCCGCCGTATTCGCGCCAAGAGCCGCGTTCCGATCATCATGCTGACCGCCAAGGATCGCGTGCCCGACCGGGTAAGCGGGCTGGACGTGGGAGCGGACGACTACCTCACCAAACCGTTCGCTACCGAAGAATTGCTGGCGCGCGTGCGCGCGCGTCTGCGCGAGCGGCATCCGCAAGGGAACGTGATCCGTCATCAGGACGTAGTGATGGACCGCGACCGGCATGAAGTCTCGCGCGCCGGCAAGCCGGTGACGTTGACCGCAAAGGAATACGCGCTGCTCGAATATCTTCTGCTGCACCGCAACAAGGTGCACACGCGCGACGAGCTCTTCAACGGCGTCTGGGGCAGCGATTTTCTGGGCGACTCGAATCTCATCGACGTCTACATCCGTTATTTGCGCGGAAAGATCGACGAGGGATTCGACGAGAAATTGATCACGACGGTGCGCGGCGTCGGTTATACCATCAGGGATTGAGACTCTCCCTGCGGTGGCGCATTGCCGCCTCGTACGCGTTGTTGTTGCTGGCCGCCCTGGGCGCCACGAGCGGCGTCATCGTCTGGCGTTTTCAAGCGATCCTCTACGCCGAAGCCCGTTCTCGGATCAATTCGACCATGGACGAGATCGTGAACGCCACGCAACCGGTCACTCCGTTTTCGCTCGGCAACGTCACGACCGATTCGTTCTTGCAGATCTTCAACAGCAATAACCTGGCCGCGTGGCAATCGCCAACGACGTTCATTCAAGTCGACACGGTACGGGGATATCCGATCGCGCGCTCGCCGAACCTGGGCGCGGCGAGTATCCCGGCGAACCTCACCTTGAGCGCTAAGCACCCGCGGGCGTTTCGAACGGTGCAGCTCGGCGAGCGCACGTTGCTGGTGGAAGACCGGTTCTTGCGCAGCGGTTCATTTGCGGTGATCGTTCACGTGGCCGAATCGCTCGACCAGCTGCAGCGAACCTTCGCGCAGACCAGCCGCACGATTTTTACGATATTGATCGTGGCCGCTACGCTGGTCGTCATACTTTCGATTCTCTTGGCCTCGCAAGCGATCGGCCCGATCACGCGGCTTTCACGTGCGATGCGCGAAATAGGATCCGAGCGTCTCGACCGCCGGCTGCCCGGTGCAAGCCGGCCGGACGAGATCGGCGAACTCACCCGCAGTTTCAACGATCTCCTTGCGCGTCTCCAAGAAGCCTTCGCGCGCGAACGGCAGTTCATCTCCGACGCGTCGCACGAGCTCAAAACGCCGCTCACGTCGATCAACGCCAACGCCCAGTTGCTGCTGCGCTGGGGTGATCGCGACGAGCGGATCCGGCGCGAAAGCCTCGAGACGATTCAACGCGAGAGCGCGGCCTTGGCCGATATGGTCAATGGCATGCTCATGCTGGCCAAAGCCGATCGCGGCGACGCGATTCCCAAGGAACCGGTCTCGCTCTCGCTCGTCGCGCAAGAAGCGCTTCGGGGCGTTGCTCAACGCGCGGCCGAGAAGGGGGTGCAGCTCGAGTTCGACGCGCCCACGCCCTCGCCGCTCGTCGAAGGCGACGCACATTTGCTGCGTCAGTTGGTGAGCAATTTGCTGGATAATGCGCTCAAATTCACCGCGCAGGGCAGCGTGAGCATACGCATCGGCGCCGACGACGGCACCGCGTGGATCGAAGTCGCCGATACCGGGCCGGGGATTTCCGACGAGGAGTTGGGGCACGTCTTCGACCGGTTCTACCGCGCCGATAAAGCACGTTCGCGCGACGTGCCGGGAACGGGTTTGGGGCTTGCAATCGTCCGTTCGATCGCACACGTGCACGGCGGCGAGGTGCAAGCGGAACGTGCGCCGCAAGGAGGTGCGCTCTTTCGGGCACGGTTCCCCCGAATTACCGACACGCTCACCGAGTCTTCATGAAGCGGCCTCCGTTGCCGCCTATCATCAGACTATGACGGCGACCACTAGGCGGCGGGGGCTCGCAGGGCTCCTGGCTGTCTTTGCGTTTTTTGCCGGCGTGTGTGCGCGTGCCCATGCCGCGAACATGTATATTCCGACCACGCCCGCACCGTTCATCGTCCTCCAAATCGGTAACGGCTCGGTAACGATCCGCACCTGGGACCGCCCCGGCATCCAGTTCGAGAGCGACCCCTCGATCACGTACACCCATGCGCCGCCGCGCGACATCGCTTCGCGCGTTCCGCATCAGATCATGTTGTGGTCGCAAACGATTCAGACACCCGTCGGCCAACTCACCCTCGCTCCCGAACCGTTTTTACTTCCCCCTTTTGCTCCGGGTGAGCACGATGCAATCATCGTGCGCGGCGACGGGGACGTGACGCTGATCGTGCCCCAGCAAACGCCGCTGATCTTGGCAAACGTAAGAGTTGGCTCGATAACGCTCGAGGACTTTCAGGGCACGGCGTTCGTCGCGCACGTCACCGCCGGCGAGGTTCATATAAACGACAGCTCGGGAACGGCCGCGATCCAAGTGAACAACGGCCCGATCTACGTGGACAACTCGGCCTTCGGACGCCTTCGTCTGCGAACCGGCCGCGGAAACATCCTGATGAGCGGGTGCCGTTCGCAGCAGATCCAAGTCACGAGCCTCGCCGGCTCGATTCTCTACGACAACGGCTTCTTCGAGCCCGGGCTCGCGCAGTTCGAAACCGACCGCGGCGTCGTCGCGCTCGGCGTTGCGAACGGCGCACAGATCGACGCGCATGCGGGCAGCGGACGGATCTTTTACGATATCGGGCCGGACGGCAGCGTTAACCGCAGCCCCAACGACGCGCAGGCAACGCTGATGGGCGGCGGTCCGGTGGTCACCGCGTCGAGCGTCGACGGCGGCGTGGTCTTCTATCGCGGCGCGCTTCGCGACCATCCCGAGCTCGAGCGCCGCGTCGGGCCGCGGCTGCGCAATGCGGGGCAGAACCCGCCGTTCCCCTAGGGAAGCTAGAGTAGGTACTTCCGCATCATCGCCATGTCGAGTTTGAAAGTGTGCTGCGGCAGCACCGCCTCGACGCCGTATCCGCACGCTTCGAAGAAACGCTGCGCACCGCGCAGGTGCGGAACCATTGCGGTCATCTTGTGGCAGTTGTAGTAATTTGCGACCTCGGCCATCGCGTCGAGGAGCGCACGCCCCAAGCCGCCGCGCCGTCGTTCTTGCGCGACGATCACGCGATCGACGTGACCCAGAGACGCCGCGATGCGCACCACGCCGGCGCCGAGCATCCGCTCGTCCTCGAGCGCGGCAAAGCCATAGGATTGTTCGTGCCACACGACCGGAAATTCGTAGAAGGCCCGCAACGCCTCGCGCTCGTGTTCGCGGAAAAACGACTCGAGCGCCGGCGGCTGCAGGCGCACGACCTCAAGCGACAATCGCCGCAACCTCGGTATCCACGTCGACTTCGAGACCGTCGTAGGCGGCAATCGCTCGAATACCCAGTTCGTCTTCGAGGCTCTGCGCGAGTTTGGCCGGCTCCGCTTCGAGCATCTTGGTGCCGAAATGTTGAAAGATCGCGACGCGGGGCGAAACGGATTCAACGACGCGGCGCGCGTCGTCCCAGGTGAGGTGATCGACGTTCATCGCATCGTGAAAGCGCAGTACGTTGACGATCAGGACGTCGGGTTCATGCCTTGCGTAATCTGCCGCGAGGCCATCGAAAAACCGGCCGCAGGGCAGATACGATACGCGCAGCCCTCCTCCGCGAAAATGCATACCGTAGGTTTGTACGGCATGATGGTGCGCGAGCGAGGTGTAGAGTTCGACGTCGCCGAGGTGATACGGGCCGCTGCTCGGCTCGAGGACTTCGATGCGCTCGACGAAGCGCTGCGCGTAGGGAAGGACGCTCGGCTCTCCTTCGAGTGCGTCTTTCGGCGCGAGCAGCACGCCGCGCCGCCGAAACCCGCCCGAGGTCATTGCTTCGATCATCGCCGTCGCGTCGGCCGCGTGGTCGAGGTGCTTGTGCGAGAGCGCGATGGCCGAAAGTTCGCGCGGGTTGCAGGGCGGCACGTGCGAGAGTGCGCGCACGAGCGCACCGGGCCCCGGGTCGACGTGAATCTGGGTCTGCCCGAAGCGCAGCCACATGCCGCCTGACGCGCGAAATTGCCGCGCGACGACGAAGCGCGCGCCGCCGCTGCCGAGAAAGAGAATGCTAACCGACAAGTGTGCCGGCGTAAAAGCTAAAGAATTGATCGAGATTCGAGCGGTACTGCTCGAGGACGACGCTCCACATGTGCAGCGCGGCCGTACCCGCCTCGGTCAGGGTGTACACGCGCCGCGCCGGGCCTTGGTCTTTCGAATCCCACCACGAGGCGATATACCCGTCGCGTTCGAGTTGACGCAGCGCGCGGTAGATCGTACCCGCGTCGGTGACGACGTCGAACTTGAGCTTGAGATCCTTCATGATCTCGTATCCATGAAGATTGTGATCTTTGAGCATGACGAGAAGCCAGGCCATCAAGTAGTTCTTTGGCGTGCCTCTGGGCGGCAGGCCGCACTCGCGCCCTCCGGGAGAAATGCCGGCGTCGATCATTGCCCCTCCGGTCATGGGCCATGCGGACCATGGCCCTGCTACGTTGGCGGGTAGTTGAACGAACGCGAAATGCGGACCTTCGGCAAAAGTCGCTTTTGCGTGGTATTTATACCACTAGTGATCCTAGAACCGGCATTTCATCGAACATTTTGCTACCGAGATCGTAAATTATATGAGATTCTTTCGGCTGAACCGAGCGAGCAACCGCTATTACGCCAGTACCGGAAGCTGCGAAAAATTGCCCGCGAGGATCGTCTGCGAGGGCCGCCCCAGCCAGCGCTCGAGCACCGTCGCGTAGACGCTGCGGAAATCGGTCGAGTAGCGCACGTTGCCCATGTTGGTATCGCTCAGGTCGGGCATCTGCCCGTAGAGGCCGCCCTTGACGCCGCCGCCGATCATAAACAGCGGCGAGGCTTCACCATGATCGGTGCCGCGGCTTCCGTTCTCGGCGATGCGCCGGCCGAATTCGCTGAAGGTGAGGGTGAGCACGCGCGTATCGTTGCCGTGCGCGGCCAGATCATCGTAGAACGCGCCGATCGCATCGGAGAATTCGCCGAGCAAGCGGTCTTGCGTCGCTTTCTGGCTGACGTGGGTGTCGAACGAACCGTGCTGCACATACAGCACTTTCGTGCCGATGTTGCTGCCGGCAATTTGTGCGGCCAACGCCAAGCTGCGCCCGAGCGGCGTCGCCGGATAGGTCGCATCGGTTTTGTAGCCGGCGACCAGCTTTGGCAATTCTTCCGAACCGCGTTGGGCGTGATCCTCGATCTCGGCGACGTGCGCCAGATAGGGCGATTGGAACGGGAAGCCATGATCGGTGACCAATTCCGTGTACGTACGCTTCGCGGTCGCGTTGCGGTCGCTGAGCAGCCCATACCCGTTCAAACTCGCGATCGACGGCACGTCGACTTGATTCGAAACGAGTACCTCGGGCAACACCTGTGCGACCGCGACGCCGTTGAACAGATTGTTCTTGGGCAAACCTGCTTCGTCGAGATAGCGTCCGAGCCAACCGGTATGTTCGTAGGTCTCGGGAGCAGCCGTCTGCCAAATCTCGGTCGAGCGGAAGTGCGAATGGTCCGGATTGGGATAGCCGACGCCTTGCACGACGGCGACTTCGCCCTTGTCGTACATCACCTTGAGCGCGCGCATCTGCGGGTTGAAGCCGACGTTGGCATCGATCGCGAGCACGTCGCTTTGGGGAACCGCGAGCGTCGGGCGCAGTTGATAGTACTGCGGATTTCCGTGCGGCACCACGCAATTCAACCCGTCGTTACCACCCTGCAGATTGATCAGCAGCACGACCCGATCGCTCGCCCCCGGAAGCCCGGGCAGCGGCGTGCCGGCCAGGGCACGTGCCAGCACGTGATCCATGTTGGCCACGACCGTGAGGCCCGAGAGCGCGCCGAGCAAGAAGCGCCCGCGTTTCATCGTCATCGTCATCGTTATCCTAACTGGTAGGCCGGCATCGCCATGGTCAGATAAGCCGCGCCGCGAGCGCGCTCGTCGTAATTCTCGACCGAGAGCGCGCCGAGCGCGGAGGTCCCGGCACCGTCGAGATACGCGATCAACTGCACGTACGCCTGACTTGGGGCATCGTTTTGCAGGATAGCTGCGATGAACTCGCGGGAGGCGCGTTTCGCATCCAACGGGACCGCAGCCAGCCAGCTCGACTGCGTCGCCGTCTGCGCGTTCACGATGCGCGCGATGAAGTTCTCACGCGCGATCAGCATCTGCGAGGTAAGCCAGTTCGCGCCGCCCGGCCAGCCCGCGACGTTGGGCGGATAGAACAGAATCTGACCCATCGCGCGCAGCGCCTGCGGCGTGCCCTCGACGATCGTCGCGAGATCCAGCGACTTGTGCGCACCGACAACGAACTCGACCGGGCTCTTCACCAGCGCGCGATAGGCACGCTGCGAATAGAAGACGTTGCTGCGCAGCAGCACCGACATCGACGGCGCAAGCTCGAAGTGATTGCGCGAGATCACGTTGGCGAACTCGTCGACCAGCTCCGGCTCGGGATCGTTGTAGACGAACGCGCTGAGCAGCGATTTAGCCCAGAACCTCTCGCAGGCGCGCTGTTGATAGATGATGTCGACGATATCCGTCCCGTCGAAGTTGCCGGTGCGGCTGAGGAACGTTTTTGTGCCGTCGTCGTGCGTGCGCGGGTTGAAGGTAAACTCGCCGGTCCGACGATCGATGGTCCACCCGGTAAACGCACGTGCCGACTGGCGCACGTCTTCCTCGGTGTAACTACCCAGACCGAGCGTGAAGAGCTCCATCAGCTCGCGGGAGTAATTTTCGTTCGGATGCGATTTGTTGTTCTCGGCATTGTCGAGGTAGAGCAGCATCGCCGGATCTTTGCTCACCGCGATCGTGAGGTCGTGAAGATTGCCCAGCGCGTTTTGACGGAAGAGCTGGTTCTGCGCGAGGACCAGGTTGGGCCACACGCCCTTTTGGATCGCGGCGGTCGTGAAGTGGCCGTGCAGGAAGAAGGTCATCTTTTCTTGCAGCGGCGCCGGCGTGGTGAGCATGCGATTCAGCCACCACTCCTGCAGCGCGAGAATGTCGCCGATCGCTTCCTTACGGCGCGCGCGCGCTGCGTCGCGCTTCTGCATGTCGTCCATTCCCTTGAACGCGATGCGGCGCGGATCGGGATAGGCCATCACGCCGGGCGGCGGCGCGAGACGGGAGGTGTCGGGGAAGTGGATCAGCGCCTCGGCCGCATCGTGCGGGCTCATCGCCCCGTAGCGCGCGACCTCGTCCGGCGTTGCGCCGAAGCCGGCGCGGCGCATCAGATGCGCCGCCAGCCGATCGTTCCACGGCCCGGCGTAGGGGCTCAGTGCCGTCGTGAAGTCGAGCTGCCCCGCCGGGCGGACGTATCCCGCAGCCATACGGCCATTCTATCGGGAAACGCAGTCGACACGCCATGAGGAACGGGTTAAGCTCGGCGGTCGAGCGAATCGCGTGGCTCGTGAGCCTTCTGGAGAGTAACCTCGATCGGCATAGCGAGAGCTTTGCTTGCAACGCCGAGCGCATGGTGAACTTGTGTCACCAATTGCGCGAGCGGCTGCGGCACGTGCGCCGCGGAGGCGGGCCCGAGGCGACCGCAAAACACCGCGAGCGCGGCAAGCTGACCGCGCGCGAGCGGATCGACGCATTGATCGACCCGGGCTCGGATTTTCTCGAATTCTCCGCGCTCGCGGCATTCGATATGTACGAGAACGACTCGCCGAGCGCCGGGATCGTCACCGGTATCGGCTGCGTCGAGAGTCAGATGTGCGTAATCGTTGCCAACGACTCGACCGTCAAGGGCGGCACCTACTATCCGATGACGGTCAAGAAACATCTGCGCGCGCAAGAGATCGCCGAACAGAATCATTTGCCCTGCATCTACCTGGTCGATTCGGGCGGCGCGTTCTTGCCGCTGCAGGCCGACGTTTTTCCCGATCGCGAGCACTTCGGCCGCATCTTTTATAACCAAGCGCGGATGTCGAGCAAGCGCATCCCGCAGATCGCGGCGGTGATGGGCTCGTGCACCGCGGGCGGCGCCTACGTGCCGGCGATGAGCGATGAGACGGTGATCGTACGCGGCACCGGCACGATCTTTTTGGGCGGCCCGCCGCTGGTCAAGGCCGCCACCGGTGAGGTCGTCACGGCCGAAGAGCTGGGCGGGGCCGACGTGCACACGCGCATCTCGGGCGTGGCCGATCACTTTGCCAACGACGACCCGCACGCGCTCGGCATCGTGCGCGAGATCGTGCGCAATCTGCACCGCGAGCTCCCGCTGCAGTGGGACAAGATCGAGGCGCGACCGCCGGCCTACGATCCGGCGGATATCTACGGCCTCGTTCCGAGCGATAGCCGGATCGCCTACGACGTGCGCGAGGTGATCGCACGATTGATCGATGCTTCCGAATTCCATGAATTCAAGGCGCGTTACGGCACGACGCTGGTCTGCGGATTCGCGCGCATCGAGGGCCATCCGATCGGCATCCTCGCCAATAACGGCATCCTTTTCTCGGAGAGCGCGCTCAAGGGCGCGCATTTCATCGAGCTGTGCGCACAGCGCGGGACACCGCTTCTCTTTTTGCAGAACATCACCGGCTTCATGGTGGGCAAAGAGTACGAGAACCGCGGGATCGCCAAGGACGGCGCGAAGCTCGTGATGGCCGTCGCTTGCGCCGAGGTGCCGAAATTCACGGTCGTCATCGGCGGCAGCTTCGGCGCCGGAAATTACGGAATGTGCGGTCGCGCGTTTTCACCGCGGCAGCTCTGGATGTGGCCGAACGCGCGCATCAGCGTGATGGGCGGAGCGCAAGCGGCCGGCGTGCTCTCGACCGTCAAAGGCGAGATGACGCCCGAACAAAAGGCAGCGTTCGAAGCGCCGATCCTGGCGAAGTACGAACACGAAGGAAATCCGTACTACTCGACGGCGCGCCTTTGGGACGACGGCATCATCGACCCGCTCGACACGCGCCACGTCATCGCGCTGGGTCTGGACGCGGCGGCCAACGCGCCTCAGCCGCCGACGCATTTCGGCATCTTTAGAATGTAGGCGTCCGGCTACGGCGTGGGCGTCACCTTGAAGTAGCGCGGCGTCTGGGTCCAGCCTTTGCTCGTCATGCGGAAGATCGCGGTCGCCTTCGGTTTCGTCGGACAACACATCGGGGCGTCCGGGCCGTAGTACGGGCCGGTAACGGCGAGCGCCGTGCCCTGCGCATCCTTGACGATCTTGGCCGAAAGATCGCAGGGGTTTTCGATCGAGAGCGTCGGCATGACCGCGTTCATCGCTGCGCCCGCAAAGAACACGTCGACGCGCGCCATGCCGCAATCCGCCGCCATCTGGTGGCTCACGATGACGACTTGTTGAGCGCCAGGGCCCATCAACTCACCAGCGCCGGCGATCGATCCGTCGGCGACCGGAAACCAGAGGTTTGCCCCGTGGGCTTTCTCAACCGCCCTGAACGGGACCGGATTTTTCGGCGACTGGTATTTCAGACGATAGACCGTTGCGTCGATCGCGTAGATCGAAAGATACCATTGGTAGAACGATTCTTTCCCGTTGGTCCCGACCGGCTTCTTGCTGAGCACGGCGCGCCACTGCGAGTGCATCGCCTCGCCCCCAAGATACACCACCTTACTTTGCACGATCGTGCCGGGCGGCCGCGGGCTATAGGTGTAGTTCGGCGGCTCTGCGGCGATCGCGTTCGCGCAAACCACAAAGAGCGCTGCCACCAGCAACGAGGTAAACCGAAATCGCTTCATGGTATCCCCCAAAGCGCGCGTATAACTCATCTTGTCATGCTGAGCGTAGGTGCAAAGCACGGGAGTCGAAGCACTCGAAGCACCGGCACTATGCCGACCCTCGACTACGCTCGGGGTGATAACGTAGCACGGCTATATGCCGGCATACCACTCGTACCCTTGGTCTTCCCAATAACCGCCGCCGCCGCCGTAGATGTTGGCGTAGCTGCCGACGACTTCGATACGGCCCACCCACTTTGCGCTCTTGTAACCGAGCTGCGTCGGCACTTTGAGCCGGACGGGCGCGCCGTGATCGACCGGAACCGGCCGGTCGTTCATGCGCAGGGCGAGGATTGTCTGCGGATGGCGCGCTTCGTGCAGGTCGAGGCTTTCGTAGTACGGCGTGCCCTGGTCGTCTTTGTCCATGCAGTGGAAGACGACGTAGCGCGCGTCGCTGCGCGGCTGCACGAGATCCAGCAGCGCGCCGAGCTGCACGCCGCTCCATTTTGCCACGACGCTCCAGCCTTCGACGCAGTCGTGACGAGTGATCTGCGTGACTTGATTCATTCGCTGCAGTGCAGCCAGCGAGAACGCGCTGCGCCGCGCCACCGCGCCGTCGACGATGAGCCGGTAATCGCGAAATCCGTCGAGCGCGAGATCCGTGTAGCGCGTATCGCTCGGCGTCGGCAGCGAGTCGATCGGGAAATCGGGGCTGATGTCGCGCGCGCTGTATTCCTTGGCCAGTCCTCGTGTGCCGATCACCGCGTGGGTCAAGCCCTGCGTCGAGCCGAGCAGATTGTGAAAGGCGGCGTTGTCGTTGAGTTTGGTTCCGATCGGCGAGCACGCCGCAAGCGCCGACGAGATCGTGCTGGCGACGAAAAGGCGGCGATTCACGGTCCCGCCTCGTCGTATTTGCCGAGCCGATACCAACCGGTGATCATGGCGTTCAATTGGTTGATCACGCCTTGGGTCAGCACTTGGAACGTGTGAATCAAGAAGAAGCCGATGAGGAGCAGCATCGCGACGAAATGCCAAAGCCGCGCGAATTGGCGGCCGCCGAAGAGCCAGGTGAGCGGATGCGCGATCGCGTCGATTCCGGGGGAGAGCGCGAGGCCGGTCAGCACGATCAGCGGGGCAAGAATCACCAGCACGAACGTGTACGCGGCCTTCTGCAGCGGGTTGTAGATGCCGTGCCGCGGCGGCTCCTTGCGCAGCCGGAAATAGTAGGCTTGCATCGGCCACAACTTCGGAATATCGCTCGGACGGAGAATCATGTCGCGCAGATTTCCCTTGATCGCGGTCGAGATCAACCAGGCGAGGCCGCAGATCAGCGCGATCCACGCAAAGAAGAGATGCCAGCGGCGACCGTCGGCGAGATCTTGATAGGCCGGAATCGTGATCCAGCCCGGAAACGCGCGCGCGGTGCGGCCGCCTTGCCCGTCGTCGGTGTAGCCGAGCCACCCGGTGGTGACAAATGTATGGCCGAGGATCGTCGTCGTTCCGACGTCGTCCTGGGTCGCACCGATCGCGAGCACGCGATGCGCCGGATTGGTCGTGTCGGATGCGTCGAGGAACGGCGCGGCATTGAAAATCTGCAAGCCGCTCGAGACCAGGGCTGCAAAGGCGATCACCCATAGCCAGTGGCTCGCGCGCGTGGTGACCGCATATCGGTAGATCCGCTCGCCGGTCTTCATTTCTACACTATAACGCCTCCAAGGCGGCTTCGGATCAGAGGCCGAAGCTGATCGCCCTGCATGGCTACCATCCGGATCCAGCGCGCGGCCGGCGTGGCGCGCGTGACGCTCGCCCGCCCCGACGTTCGTAACGCCTTCAACGCCGAGGTGATTCGCGAGCTGCACGAGGCCTTCACCGCGCTGGCCGGTGACCCAAGTATCCGCGCGATCGTTCTCGCCGGCGAGGGGAAGAGCTTTTGCGGTGGAGCGGACGTGAACTGGATGCGCGGCGCGCTCGCGTTGAGCTTCGATGAAAATGTAGCCGATGCCGAGGCGATGAGCGACATGTTTCGCGCGATCGACCGGTGTCCCAAGCCGGTGATCGGGCGCATCCACGGTGTCGCGCTGGGCGGCGGCGCCGGTCTGGCTGCCGTATGCGACGTCGCGGTCGCGAGCGACGAAACCTTGTTCGGCTTCACCGAAGTCAAACTCGGGATCATTCCCGCGGCGATCTCGCCTTTCGTGTTAGCAAAGATCGGCAGCTCGCATGCGCGCGCGCTCTTTCTGACCGGCGAGCGCTTCGATGCGCAGCGCGCGCGCGCGATCGGACTCGTGCACGAGGTCGTCCCGGCCGACGAGCTCGATGCGGCGATCGAGCGCATCCTCGCCGAATTGCGCACGGCGGGACCGAACGCGGTCGCCGCGGTGAAGGCCTTGATCCCGCGCGTTATCGCCGCGAGCTACGACCAGACGCGTTCGATCACCGCGAACGCGATCGCGATCCAGCGCACCGGCGATGAAGGGCAAGAGGGGCTGCGCGCATTCCTCGAACGGCGAAGAGCCGCCTTCGCTCGGGACGACGAGTCGTGATTGCGCGGCTGCTGATCGCCAACCGCGGCGAGATCGCGGTGCGCGTCGCGCGCGCGGCTCGCGAGATGGAGATCGCGGCGCTCGGCATCTACTCCGAAGCGGACGAAGAGGCATACCATCGACGCTTCATGGACGACGCGCGCTGCGTCGGGCCGGCGCCGGCGACGCAGTCGTATCTGAACATCGACGCGGTCATCGCGGCCGCGATTTCGATGAGGGCCGATGCGGTGCATCCGGGCTATGGGTTTCTCTCCGAGCGCGCCGACTTTGCGCAGGCCTGCATCGATGCCGGTTTGATCTGGGTCGGACCGCCGCCGCGCGCCATGGCGGCAATGGGCAGCAAGATCGAAGCCAAGCACCGCGTTCGTAGCGTCGACGTTCCGACCGTGCCGGGATATGATGGCGACGATCAGTCGCCGGAACGTTTACGCACCGAAGCTGCGGCAATCGGATTTCCCCTGCTGATAAAGGCGAGCGCGGGCGGCGGCGGCCGAGGCATGCGGGTGGTGGAGTCGCTTGCCGCATTCGACGAAGCACTCGATGCGGCTAAACGCGAGGCCAAGGCCGCCTTCGGCGACGACGCGGTTCTGCTCGAACGCTATCTGCGCGATCCGCGCCACATCGAATTCCAAATTCTGGCCGATTCGCACGGAACGACGATCCATCTGGGCGAGCGAGAGTGCTCGATTCAACGCCGCCATCAGAAGATCGTCGAGGAAGCACCCTCGGTCGCGCTTTCGCCCGAACTGCGTACGCGAATGGGCGCGGCAGCCGTGCGCGCCGCGAGCGCCGTCGGTTACGTGAATGCCGGCACGTGCGAGTTCATGCTCGACGGCGACGGATCGTTCTACTTCCTCGAGATGAACACCCGCTTGCAGGTCGAGCATCCCGTAACCGAACTGGTCTACGGTGTCGATCTCGTGCAGTGGCAGCTGCGGATCGCGAACTGCGAACGCTTGACGATCGCGCAGCAAGACGTACGCCCGCGCGGCTGGGCGATCGAGACGCGCATCTACGCGGAAGATCCGGCCAACCACATGTTGCCCTCGACCGGACGCATTACGGCGTGGGATCCGCCGGAGGGTCCTGGAATTCGGCTCGATTCCGGCGTCAGCCGCGGCAGCGAGGTCGGCGTCTACTACGATGCAATGCTCGCGAAGTTGATCGTCTTCGGCAGCGAACGTCTGCACGCGATCGCGCGTCTGCAACGCGCGCTCGGTGATTTCGTCATCGAGGGCGTGCGCGCCAATCTCTCGCTCCTGCAGTGGATTGCGCGCGATGAATGGTTTCTGGACGGACGCACGACGACGAGTTTCCTGGCCGAGCGTCTGGACGAGTCGATTTTTACGCCGCGCGCGGTTCCGCGCGAAGCCGTGCTCTTCGAAGTTGCGCGCCGCTTGGTCGCGGGTGAAGTGCCGTGGCGCATCGGCGGCGTCGGCAGGCCGGTTTGGATCGCCTCCGGCGGTAACGCGTTTCGCCTGTGGGCATCGCAGGCGGGCGAAGGGCGATGGCTGCTCACCGGTGATCTGGAGGGCGAACTGCGCGCGCACGATGCCGCGGGGCGCGTCGTGACGGAATTCGACGGTGCGCCGCTGGCGGATTCGGGCCTCACGTTTGTTGCGATTCCGCCGCCGTCAGCACAGTCGGACGCCGGCAGCGGCGCAAGCGCGGGAACCGATGGACGCATCACCGCGCCGATGCCCGGGAAGATCGTCAAGATCGCGGTAAAGGGCGGTGACGCGGTGGAACCGCACGCGTTACTGCTCGTGTTGGAAGCGATGAAGATGGAACATCGCATCGAAGCGCCCGCGGCCGCAACGGTGAAAAGCTTGCTCGTCAAAGAGGGCGACATCGTAAGCGGCGGCGCTGCGTTGGTGGAGCTCACGTGAAGCTGCCGAAATCCGTGAAGATCGTCGAGATGGGCGCCCGTGACGGCCTCCAGAACGAAGATGAGCTGATCGCGACTGCCGACAAGATTCGTTTTATCGACCTCCTCTCGGAAACGGGTTTACGCTGGATCGAAGCAACCTCGTTCGTGAGCCCGAAGGCGATCCCGCAGCTCGCTGACGCGGCCGAAGTTTTCAGCTCGATTCGCAAAGCGCCGGGCGTGCGTTACCCGGTGCTGGTGCCGAACATCAAAGGCTACGAACGCGCGCGTTCGGCCGGCGCCGACGCGATCGCGGTCTTCACCGCGGCGTCCGAGCCGTTCACGAAGCGCAACATCAATATGACGATCGATCAGTCGCTCGCGACGTTCGCGGACGTCGTGACGGCCGCAAAGCGTGACGGCGTCTGGGTGCGCGGCTACATCTCGACTGCGTTCGGCTCGCCTTTCGGCGATGTGGTCACGCCGCCGATGGTACTGGACGTCAGCCGTAAACTGCTCGAGATGGGCTGTGACGAACTCTCGGTCGGCGATACGATCGGCGTCGGCGTGCCGAGCCAAGTCGACGCGCTGGTGCCGGTGCTGCTCGACGCCATTCCGCTCGACCGGTTGGCGCTGCACTTTCACGACACGCGCGGCACGGCGCTCGCCAACATCTACGCCGCGCTGCAGCACGGGGTGCACATCTTCGACAGTTCGGCCGGCGGGTTGGGCGGATGTCCGTACGCGCCGGGCGCCACCGGCAACGTCGGCACCGAGGACGTGCTCTACATGCTGCATTCGATGGGCATCGAAACCGGCGTCGATCTGGCAAGAGTGCGCGCCGCGTCGCGCTTCATTCGCAGCGTGCTCGATCACGATCTGACCAGCAAAGCCTTCCAGGCGTTGGAAGCAGCCGAGGCGCGGTCAGGATCGGCTGCACACTAGTCGTGCCGCTCTCCTCTAATGAGCTCACAAACCTGGGTAATCGGCTGCGAACCGGGACCTTGCATCCGAAAGATGACCAGCTTATAGCCGAATTTCTTTTGTCATTTCGTGATTTTGCCGAGAACACGTTCTTCGCCATAACCGCCACACTGATGGATGCGCGCGATCGGATCGACCCGGTGAATACACTCCTCGCGGAACGAACCGCCAAGAGCACCCAATCGATAACCGAGAAGCTGCTGCGGCAACCGTCGCTGCGGTTGGACCAAATTCAAGATATCGTCGGCTGCCGGATCATTGCTATCAACCCTTCACAGCAGGAGGAGATTTTGTCGGTATTACAAGGCAGATTCCCCTCAAGCGATGTAAAGGATCGTCGAGCAAATCCTACGTTCGGCTATCGTGCAGTTCATCTCATCGTCCGAGATGGAAGGTTGCGGTACGAGGTCCAGGTAAGAACTCGCACTCAGCACATTTGGGCTACAATCGTCGAGCGATTAATCAGCAAGTATGGCATTCAGATAAAGTACGGAGGTGGACCGCCCGACGTCCAGGAACGCTTGCAACAGCTAGCCGGATTGATAAGTCTGTATGAAACCGAGGCCGATCCGGAGGCTTTGCTCACAGCAAGAATATCGTCGAGCATCGATGAACTCGAGTCGGCGCTGGGAGACGGCGAATGATATTTGTGATCGCGTTCGATCGCGCATCTAACGAACTTCTCGCCTTCGATCGATTCGCTGAGGGCCAGCGAGTCGCTGCCGAATCGCGATATCGAGAGCTATTGAAAGATCGCTGGTTTGACCCACGGGACTATACTATCGAGGTCAACGTCTTCGAATCGAAAGACGAAGCGACATTCCGTGTGACCCATGCGCGTTATTTCCAATCGACGGCCGAGACGATAGCGTCTCTACGTAAGGCGACCTCTTGATTCTTCGCACCGGGGTTTTCTACGACGGTACGCTGGACGCGCCGCGCCGCAACGTCGACGTGGCAATCGAGGGCGATCGCATCGCCGAGATTCGCAACGCCGCCGCCGGTGTGGCCCCTGACGCGAGCGCCGCGTGCATCACGCCCGGGATGGTGAACGCGCACGTGCACCTGGTCAGCAGCGGCGAAGCGAACACGATGGCCGCGGTCGCCACGATGAATCAGAACCAAGTCATGCTGGCCGCGGTCACCAACGCCGCCAAGTCGCTGCGCGCCGGCATCACCACCGTGCGCGACCTCGGTTCACAGCTCGGGATCGCCCAAGCCTTGCGCGACGCGATCAATAGTGGTTCAATTCCCGGCCCGCGGATGCGCGCCGCCGGACGCGCGCTCTGCATGACGGGCGGACATGGATGGTTCGTCGGCCGCCAGATCGACGGCCCGTGGGATGCGCGCAAAGCCGTTCGCGAGGAACTCTTCGCCAGCGCCGACTGCATCAAGGTCATCGCGACCGGCGGCGTGCTGACCAAAGGCGCCGTCCCGGGCAACGCACAGCTCTTGCCGGAGGAGCTCGAGGCCGCGATCGACGAGGCGCATCGTCACGGACTGCGCGTCGCCTCGCATGCAATCGGCACCGAAGGAATCAACAACGCACTACGCGCAGGCATCGACTCGATCGAACACGGGCACATGCTCGATGATGAATCGATCGCGCTCTTCAAGACGCGCGATGTCTATCTGGTGCCGACACTCGCGGCTCCGACCTGCATTCTGGAGCACATCCACGACGGCGGCCAGCCGGACTTTGTCGTCAAAAAGGCCGAGCAAGTGAACGAAGCGATGCTGCGCAACATCCGCCGCGCATACGAAGCAGGCGTCAAGATCGCGGGCGGATCCGACGCCGGCACGCCGTTCAACGATCACGAGAACTACGCGTACGAAGTCGAGCTGATGCATCGTCTGCTTGGCATGACGCCGCAGCAGGCACTCCACGCGGCTACCAACGTCGCTGCCGAGCTGATCGGCTTGCATCGCGGCGTGCTTGCACCAGGCGAACCGGCCGATCTTCTTCTCTTAGCGCGCGACGTCGGCAAAGACATCGGCGCGCTGCGCGAACCGCAGGCGGTAATCAAAGCGGGAATAACAGCTGGGTGAACGATCTCACCGGGCTACGGCTGGCCGTCCTCGCGTCAATCTCCTGGCCGACGCCGCCGCCCGGGTACGGACCTTGGGAACAAATCGCATACAATATCGCCGAGGGCATGCGCGCGCAAGGGCTGGACGTCACGCTCTTCGCGACCGGTAACTCATCTTTCCGCGGCAAGCTTGCTTCGGTCGTGCCGGTTGGAATCAACGAAGACCCGGCGCTCAACGGCGAAGTGTTTACCGCGCTGCACATCGGCGAACTCTTCGCTCGCGTCGGCGAGTTCGACTTGATCCACAACAATTTCGACTGGAAACCGATGACCTATGCGCTCGCGACGTCATCGCCGCCGCTGCTCACCACGATCCACGGCTTCTCCTCGCCGCACATTCTCGCTGCCTATTACGCCTGTGCCCGGCGCAGCTTCTTCTGTTCGATCAGCGATTCGGACCGCGACCCGGGCCTCGGCTATCTGAGCACCGCCTACAACGGCATCGATCCGCATGAGTTCACGTTCCGCGATCGGCCCGGCGACTATCTCGTCTTCCTGGGCCGGTTTCACCCCGAGAAGGGCACGCATCTGGCGATCGAGGTTGCCAAGCGTGCCGGCGTGCGCCTGAAGATCGCGGCAATCCCGCACGACGAGCGGTACTTTCGCGAAGAAGTCGAGCCGCACATCGACGGCGATCGCGTCCAATTTCTCGGCGCGGTCGAACGTGAAGCGCGCAACGAATTACTCGGTAACGCGCTCGCGCTGGTGCACATGACCACGCGTCCCGAACGTTTCGGATTGACGCTGGTCGAGGCGATGGCATGCGGAACGCCGGTGCTGGGCGCGGCGATGGGTTCGATTCCGGAAATCGTGGTCGATGGTGTGACCGGGTTCGTCTGCGCGAGCGTCGACGACGCGGTGGCGCGGGTGCCGCAGCTCGCGCAGCTCGACCGGCGCGCATGCCGCGCACGCGTCGAGCGCGAATTCACCGTCGAGCGCATGATCGACCGCTACCTCGATGCGTATCGGCTCGCGCTCGCGCAAAAACTTCCGCCCCCGCCGACGCCCGAGCAGTTGCAGTGGCGCGCGCACGACTGGTGGGACCGTCCGATGTCGTACACCGATATCCCCGAAAAGCCGAAGACGCTGGGGTTCTAGTCCCAACCGAGTTTCGCGTGGGCGGCCTTGGCGCGCGCGATTGCCGGCTCGTCGATCGGGCCCTCGACGAGCATCGTGAAGTGCCCCATCTTGCGGCGATCGACCGCGTGACGCTTACCGTACATGTGCAGCACGATCGCCGGATCGGAAAGCAACGCGGCTTCGCCGGTGAGATGATTCCCTTTCCCGTTCCCGAGAATATTCATCATGATCGCGCTGCTCAGCATCTCGGGCTCGGCGAGCGGCAGATCGCAGATCGCGCGAACGTGCTGTTCGTACTGCGAGCACTGCGTCACGTCGATCGTATAGTGGCCGCTGTTGTGCGGGCGCGGCGCGATCTCGTTGACCAGCAGTTCGCCGCTGGCGATCAGGAAGAGCTCGACGCAATACGTACCGACGATGCCGAGTTTACGGCCGATCGTACTTGCGATCGAACGCGCGCGCTGCCGTGCATCGCTGCTGATCCGGGCCGGCGCAACCGTCATCGCTAGAATGCCGCGGTCGTGTGTGTTTTCGACGACCGGATAGGTAACGACCGCGTCGTTCGAGGCACGCGTCGCGATCACGCTCAGCTCGCGCACGAACGGCACAATGCGTTCGTAGATCAACTGCACGCCCTTCGCCGCTGCGAACGCCGCCCGCGCCTCATCGAGCGACTTGACCTGCCATTGCCCTTTTCCGTCGTAGCCGCCGCGAACGGTCTTGAGAATCGCGGGAAAGCCGATGCTCATCGCCGCCTGCGAGAGATCGTCGAGGCGGTTGATTTCGGCGAAGTCCGCCGTCGCCACACCGCACGAGCGCACGAACCGCTTTTCCAGCAGCCGGTCTTGCGTGATCCGCAACACGCCGCTCGACGGCGTAACCGCAAATCCATGCTGCTCCAAGTATTCGATCGAGGCGATCGCGATATTTTCGAATTCATACGTCACGACGTCGGTGCGCTGACCGAGTTGTTCGATCGCTTTCGTGTCGTCGTAGGCCGCGACGATCTGTTCATCGGCGACTTGTCCGCAGGGAGAGTGCTCCTGCGGATCGAGCGTGATCACGTCGAAGCCCATCTGTTTGGCCTCGATGGTAAACATCCGCCCGAGCTGACCGCCGCCGATTACGCCGATCGTACGAATCACGGGGTGCTCGATGCGGCCTCGTCGTGCATCCGCTGCACGTAGGCCGCCAGCCGTGCGGCGACCGCATCATCATTCAGGGCGACGATGCGCGCGGCCAGAAGCGCCGCATTTACCGCACCGTTGATCGCCATCGTCGCAACCGGAACGCCGGGCGGCATCTGCGCGATCGAGAGCAGGGAATCGATTCCGCTCAGGGCCTTGGATTGAACCGGCACCCCGATGACCGGCACCAAGGTTTTGGCCGCCACCATGCCTGGCAGATGCGCCGCGCCGCCGGCGGCGGCGATGATCGCGCACAGACCGCGCGCCCGCGCCTTCTCGGCATAGGCGAACATCTCGTCGGGCATGCGATGGGCGGAGACAACGCGCATCTCACAGGCGATCTGCAGCTCGTCGAGCGTTTCGCGTGCCGGAACCAGCGTCTCCCAGTCGGAGCGGCTACCCATGATAATGCCGACCAGGGCGTGCGTTGCTTGCGTCACGTTGCAGGCGCTTCGAGTCGCGGCGTTGGACAACCTACGGAAATGTCGGCGTTTTTGCTTGGTGTCAACTACTGGCCGCGACGCAGCGCGATGTACATGTGGGAGCGTTTCGATCTCGGTGAGATCCGCGAGGATCTGGCGCGGATCAAAGACTTCGGACTCGATCTGGTGCGGTTTTTCCTGCGCTGGGACGACTTCCAACCCGCGCCCGACTCCATGGACAAGGACATGCTGCGGCGCTTCGATGCGATGATGCATGCAATCGCCGACGCGGGCCTGCGCGCGATGCCCACGCTCTTTTGCGGGCACATGAGCGGCGTGAACTGGCTGCCGGCGTGGTCGCTCGATCCCGGCACGCCGCATGGACGCTTTCGCACGATCGTGCGGGGAACGAGTTCGCCGTACGGGATCGGTGATTTTTATCACGACCCCAAGCTGATCGACGCGCAGGAGCGGTTTGCGCTGGCCGTCGGCGAGCGCGTCCGGGACCATCCCTCGCTCTACGCATGGGATCTGGGCAACGAGTTTTCCAATATGCGCGAGCCGCGGCAACCCGAAGATGCGGCGCAGTGGAGCGCGCGCCTGACGCAAGCGCTGGCGGAATCTTCCGGCGGCGCCGTGACCGCCGGCACGCATGGCGAGGACGTCGAGCGTGACCGGCATCTGCGCCCCTCGAGCCTCGCAGCGCCGTGGCCGCTGGCGACGATGCACGGCTATTCGGTCTATGCGACGTTCTCGACCGGCCGGCTCGACACCGATGTCGTTCCGTTCTATGCCGCATTGATCCAATCGTTTACCGGAAAGCCGTTGTTGTTTACAGAGTTCGGAAATCCGGAATGCCCGCCGGGCGCAAACACGGTCGGCGGACACGCCTGCCTGAACGAAGACGAGATGAGCACGTATGCGCAAGGCGTGCTCGAGCGTTTGCACGCGCAAGGCGCGATCGGCGCGATGTGGTGGTGCTGGAGCGATTACGATCTCTCGCTCGCCGATCAACCGCCGTTCGACCTAGCGCCGCACGAACTGCGGTTCGGCATGATTCGCGCCGACGGCGGCGAGAAGCCGGTCGCGCGCGTGCTCGCGCGCTTCGCGGCAGAGCGGCGCACGGTCAGCGCGACGCCGCCGCCGATCGCCGACGAAGCCGAGTTCTATGCCAGCCTTCCTGCGGGGATCGATGCGCTCTATCGTCGTTACCGGGGCTAGTTCGGGGATCGGCGCCGCGCTCGCGCGCCGCGCGGCGGAAGCCGGCTGGGGCGTGTTGCTGGTCGCGCGTCGCCGTGAGCGCCTCGAAGAGGTCGCGCGTGACATCCGTTTGCGCGGCGGAACGTGCGCGGCGCTCGTCGCCGACGTCATCGCGCTCGAGACACCGCAGGCAATCGTGGAGCATGCACTGCGCGCGTTCGATCGCATCGACGTCGTGGTCAATAACGCCGGCGCGGCGCACGCCTCGACGTTGCTCGATGAAAGCGCGGAGCAGATCGAACGGCAGTGGCAACTGCACGTCGCGGCGCCGCTGCGCATCGCGTCCGCGACGCTCGGCGCGGTGGAACGCGCGCGGGGCGGGTTCGTGTTCTTCGGCTCGGGACTTGCCCGGGTGCCCTCGCCCGGTTACGGCGCATATGCGCCGGCGAAGGCCGCGGTTCGTGCCGCGGCCATTCAACTGCGGCGCGAGCTGCGTCCGCGCGGCGTCTTCGTCACCTACGTCGACCCCGGCGTCGTCGACACGGAATTCTCGCGCGCCTCGGGCATGCACGAACGGCCCGCGTGGTGGCATGCCACGCCTGAACGCGTCGCTGCCGCGATCCTAGGCGGCATCGAGCGGCGCGCCGCGCGCGTCAACGCCGTTCCCTGGCAAACCGCAGCCACTGTTCTAGGTGAATGGCTGCCGGCGCTCGCCGATCGCGCAATGGTCTCGCTGGTCACGCAGCCGAAAGAAGAGCGGGAATGAGTGCATTCACCGAAGCGCTCGAACCGCTGCGACGACGCATGGAACGTGTCAAACTTCCCGAGTCGTTTGTGCGCGAGCTCCTTGTTCCGAACAGCACGATTCACCTGAACGAGGCAGCGATGCGCTGGGCCGGCATGCCGAACAAAAACGAACGCGCAGCGATGCACGAGGTGCTCGCGGCGCTGGCCGATGCGGGTTTTTTGGAACCTGAGGGAGAGGAGCACTGGCGCGTGCTGCGCGCAGCGGATTGAGCGCTACGGCGTCGGCGTGGGCATCATCATCTTGGAACCGCAATCGATCATTGCTTGCTTCGCGCTGTTCTCGTAATGCTGCTCCCAATACGCCGTCGCCTGAGCAAAGGGGGGCAGCGTCAACCCTCCTTTTGCGGCCAACGCTCGAACCTGCGGGGTCAACGTCGCCACCAAGGAGGTAGGCGTCGATGTGACCGTTGCCGCCAGTGCGAGTTGTTGCCAGGCATGCGCGGCCGTCCCGATCATGACTTTCTTGTTGGCGTCGGGGCAGATCTTGTCCATTGGGCTCGGTCCGATGGTGGCGTAGCCGAGCAGATCGCCCCAGGCCTCGAGCGCGTAGAGACGCGAAGCCAGGCGGCCATAGTCGCTCGCGGGGCAGACGCCTTGGAGGATCGTGCGCTCCTGCTCCGCGTCGGTTTGGGTAAGCGCGATCTGGACACTGCGCTGGGTCTGGTCAGACGGGTGCTTCGCGTAGTCTTGGAGCTTCTCGGCAATCGCGTCGGCCTGGATGCTGTTGCAGCGCGAGTAGGCAACGGAGACGGGCGCGCTACCAAGCGCAACCACGAGGACGGCAGCAATCATGCGCCTTGGTTCCCCCTGCCCGAAATGCCACCTTTGTAGGAACCCGCGCTTTTTTTGACAGGGCCCGCGCCCGGCGCGTATAATTCAGCGCGTTGCCCTGGGGGATGTAGCTCAGCTGGTAGAGCACTTGCTTCGCATGTAAGGGGTCAGGAGTTCGAGTCTCCTCATCTCCATAATTGAAAACCCGCGTCGTTATTGGCGATTGCGGGTTTTTCAATTTTTTGAGCGCGCGCAATTCGGACGCGAAACGTGCCATTGTCGGGTATTGTCGGGTAGTGCAATCTGCTATTCCGGACCGCGGCTCGCTTTTCTCGCAATTTCAACGCTCGTTGCTTGTGGCGGCGGAGGCGTGACCGGTGATAATCGGCCGGCGCGAAATCCCGCAAACGCATCTGCCGAGCGAGCGACGTCCGGAGTTCGGTGAACTTATTCAGATCGATGGGTCGCCCACGATTGGTTTGAAGGCCGAGCGCCTAAATGCGCGTTGCCGGTTGACGTTAAAGAAGGTCAAGCCGGGGGAGGAACCCGTACTCATATGGATTCGGGTAGAGGGAGACTCCTTTCATGAAGATTCGCGCTCTCGCAGCTGCCATCGGCGCAATCACGGTAATGTTTTTGCCACGACCGGCAAGTGCCGTCATCGAAAAAATCCTTCTTTTTAATTCGTCGGATAGGTGTGCTGTTTTTCTGGTGTCGTCCACGCCGGGCGTGTCGGGCATGGAACTGCAGACGAGAAGAATAGTGTCCGGCGGTGAGGCAAGTATAACGCCGCAGGCTAAGTACGGCCCAACGTCAGGCGCTCTTAGGATAACTGTTGAAGCCAGCGTGTACAGATCGGTGCAAGATTGTACCAGAGCAGCCAACGGAACCACCGGTCTTTACTTCACAAAGGTCAGCGGGGTGGCAAACCGCATCCCCTCAAGTAAGCCGGTCACGTGGCACGTGCGTCTGACAGGCGGGAACGGTCACTACCGCATCTATATGTAGCATATAGCAGATCCAAAACTAGGATAGACGCCTATCGGACGCACCTCGATCACCGTCGACGTGGAACTTTGGGCCGAACGCGCATCGCTCGCGGTGAGCCGTTCGAGCAATGCCCACACCCGGCGTTTGGACGGAAACAAAAAGGCCTCGCATATTTGCTAGGCTTTCTTGTTTCTCTATGCTGCTCGCAGGCGGCGCTCGATATGCTCACCCGCGACGGTCCGCGGTTCGAAGCGCGGCTCGTCCGCGCATATGCCTCGCTCTTCATCAAGCCGAACGACGTGGCGAAACCTATTCGCCGTAATTTCGAACTGACCGCACGCGAGCGGGAGATTCTCGCTTTGCTCGTCGACGGTCTCACAAACAAGGAGATCGCACAGCGCCTCGTCTTGAGCCCGCGCACGGTCGAGACGCATGTAGAGCGCGTCCTGGGGAAACTGCAGGTTGGATCACGCTCGCGCGCCATCGCGATGGCTATTCGGCTCGGATTGGTCGCGCTGGAGTTCGATGCGCCCTTTGCTCCAAGCTCGGCACCGTGATGCTTGGTCCGCCGGCATTCTGCCGATAAGACCTTCATGAAACCTACCTCGGAGCCCACCGTTTCGTTCAAGCCTTCGCCGTACCTGATTACCGTCGAGGGACCCCCACCCACGTTGGCGCTCTTTCTCGATATGCTCTATCGGCACAACGAGATCGATCGGAACTCGTGGGGCGTGTCACATAAGCGCGCAAACCGCACCGAGTTTATCAACGAGCTTCGCGCATCAAAAGATCCGTCGATGCGCTTGGGACTGTCCGTCCAAACCAAAGCGACGGCGTCGCAGATCGAGCGCTTGATTTCGACGTTGAAGTTGAAGGGCTACTTGATGCGGTCCGGTGGCGAGGAAACAGCTTAAATAGCCAGAAGGGACGCAAATGAAGGTTTTTCCAAAAGCGTTATTCCTCGTCTTTTTGTGCACCGGCGTCGCGCTTGCCGGGAAGACACTCTATCCACCCGAAACGATCGCCGTCAACGTGAGCAACCACACGCGAAATAGCGCGTGGATTACACTCTACGGGAAGACCGAGGGTAGCTCGTACAAAATTTCGCGCGCTGCCTGCGTGGATTCCGGTTCGGGCCAGGTCTTCGTCGCGCACTACACCAATACGGGCCTCTTTAACGCCGCATTTGCAAAAGTGCGGGCCGAAGTGATGGAGGGCATGGGATGCAAAGGCAAGATCATTGCCGACCTCTCCGTCGAGAGCGGTAAGCAGATCGTCACGGAGAAGAACGCCACGACCAGGCTCACCACGACGCTCATCGGCGGCAACGGGATGAACTACACGCTGACCCGGCTGTAATGCGGTAAGTCACTAAGCGCTAGAAGCCCATCGCTCTTGGGCTGCAGCCTTCGGGTTCTAGCGTTCGCGCGGCCTCGGCGACCAACTTTTCTTCACGCGAGTTCTCCTTGGGCCGAAGCCGGGAAGCTCGCGGTTCAACCTTGAGCCGTTTTGCCACCTCATGGCGGCATAGTTCGCCGGGCAGCAGCCCTACTGCGCTCGGCAAGATTTAGGCAGCGCTAGGCCATTCAGCTTCGCGAGGATAAGCCGCGCACCAAGAAAAAGCGTAAGCAACCTATGGTGACGGATATTAGCAAGCTCGTACCTTTTACAGGATACTACTCAATGAGCGTCGGCGCCGGCGCATTCCTGTCTATCGACACTATAGAGAAGCGATTCATGCCTCCGGGCGACGCAACGTCTCCTCTTCACGAGATAAGCGAAATATCCATTAACGTCTCGATGGACGGTAGATCCTGTGCGACGTATCCCTTCAACCAGGGCGGCACTTTTAATGGCAGCAGGTTGAACATTCCCGGCCGGCTGACTCTCGACTTTCGAAGAGAATACCAGAAGGGTCGCTTAGCGTCTTTTTCGGGAACGATCGAAGGCGTTAACGTAACTGGCGAGACGTATTTCAATCAGGTACCACTCTCGGCGTTCGTGGGCAACTACTATGACGTCCAAACGTCCAGAAGTGCTCTATCAGTTACAGACAGCTTGGAGGTGCTATTCGATTTTGATATGTTTCTCAATGGACCGGCTCGGGAGCTACGGCGAGTGCAAAGCTATAACTATGTGCCGGCAATGTTCGTCCTAACCTTTAGCGACGAATCGAGTGCACAGCCAAGTAAGTTTACCTTGATGTTGGGAACTGCGGGCAAGAATGGATTGGCGTGCAGCATTCAGGGTGGAGGCGCGCCGAGGCTTGCGGTATCTATTCTGCCATTCACTCCGAAAGACTAACGCTCGCGCGAGCAGTTTCGTTAGACACTAGAGACATCCGGTTCGAGCAGGTTCTCACTCGCGGCTCGGCCGCCGGTACGACCTCGGAGGAGTAGCTGCTGATTGCTGTCGTGAATCGGGAATTAGCACGCCTTTTACTTCTGACAATTTCTCCTTGCTCTATTTCGGCAGCTTGGGATTTCGCAAGCTGCTCGATCATCTGCTCGCGGGTCCCGCGGTGGACCCCGCGCGATACCAGCGCGCGAACGCCAGGTACCAATCGAGGGACTTCGGATTCATCATCGCGTCGCGGCTCGCGACGCAGTCGGGCTCGGCGCCTCCGAGGATCCGGCGCACTGCCACTTCCATCTTCTTGCCGGTCAGCGTATAGGGGATTGCATCGACCGCATGCATCTCGTCGGGAACGTGGCGCGGGCTACAATCCGCTCGCAATTTGTCCGCGATGCGCGACCGCAGGGCGTCGTCGAGTTCGACGCCCGAGGCCGTCTTCACGAAGAGGGGCATATAGAAACCGCCACCGGGCAATTCGAGACAGACGACGAGACTGTCCGCAACTTCTTCGAGTGCTTCGACTGCGCGATAGATTTCCGCGGAACCGATCCGAACGCCGTAGCGGTTGAGCGTCGCATCGGAGCGACCGTAGATGTACGCGCCGCCGCGATCGTTGATGCGGATAAAATCGCCGTGACACCAGACGCCCGGAAATTTCTCGAAGTACGTTGCGCGATAGCGTTCGCCGCCAGGATCATTCCAGAAGAACAGCGGCATCGACGGCGCCGGGCTCGTAACGACGAGTTCACCGACTTCGTCGTCGACCTCTTCGCCCGCGTCGTTCCATACGTGCACGTCCATGCCAAGCCCGCGCGCTTGGATTTCGCCCGCGTAGACCGGTTGGAGCGGCGTGCCGCCGACCCACGCCCCGACGATCTCGGTGCCGCCGGACGGCGAATTAACCCAGATGTCGTCTTTGACATTGTCGTAAAACCAGGCCGTCGTCTCCGGCGAAACGGGCGATCCTGTCAAGAGCACGCTGTCGAGTTTCGAGAGATCGAAGCGTTCGCGCGGCACAATGGCCGCTTTCTTCATCATTTCAACGAATGCCGGACTCGCGCCGAATGTGGTCGCGCCCGCGCCGGCAGCCAACTGCCAAAGCATCGACGGATCCGGATACGCCGGATGGCCGTCGTAGAGCACGGCGGAACTGCCTTGCAGCATCACCGAGAGCAATGCGTTCCACATCATCCAACCGGTCGTGGAATAGAAGAACATCCGCTTTGAGGGCCCGAGATTCTGGCCAAGTCCCGTCGACTTGAGGTGTTCGACGAGCACGCCGACATGCGCGTGCGCGATCGCTTTTGGCAGGCCTGTCGTTCCCGACGAGAAGAGCACCCAGAGCGGATGGTCGTAGGCGACGCGCTCAAACGTAAACGCTTCACGCGCGACCGGCGCTGCATTCGCGACTTGCGACCACGGCAATGCGCCTGCGATCGGTGGATCGACCTGGTCCGGCCTAAGATACGGAAACCACACAACGTGCTGCACCGTCGGAAGTTCGGCGAGGATCTCGCGAATGACGGGCGTTCGATCGTAGTCTTTGCCCGCGAACCGATAGCCGTCGGCGACAAAGATCAGCCTCGGCTCGATCTGGGCGAAGCGATCGATGACGGTGCGCGCGCCGAACTCGGGAGCAGCCGAGGACCACACCGCCCCGATGGCCGTCGTCGCGAGCATGGCGATCGCAGTTTCGGGTACGTTCGGCATGTAGGCGACCACGCGATCCCCTGGTGCGATGCCAAGATCGCGTAGCGCGGTCGCGAACGAACGTACGGCTGCGCCAAGTTCGTGCCACGTCATTGTCGCGAGTGCACGCGTTTCCGAGCCGTGGACGAACGCGATCTCATCCGGTGCCGCAGATCGCTCGCGGCGGAGCAAGTGCTCGGCGTAGTTCACTCGCGAACCCGTGAACCATCGCGCGCCGGGCATCACGCGGGCATCGAGCACCTGGTCGTACGGGCGATCGGATTCTACGTCGTAGAACGACCAGATCGCGCTCCAAAACCCCACGAGATCGGTGACCGACCAGCGGCGCAAAGCCTCATAGTCGCTGAAACGAAGCTCTCGTTCGCGCGCGAGCCAGCCCATGAACCTGGCGATCTGCGACTGCGCGACTTGCGCGGGATCCGGTGTCCAGAGGAGTTGGCCTTCGGTCATCGAGTTCGCAGGCTTGCTCGATCGGGCAACGTTTTCCCGCAAAATGTCCGGAATCGTCCGGATGTTTCAGTCGACGGTCACGACCCCCGTCGCATCGACGTAATCGCAAAGCGCGAAGCACCGGCACCGCCCTGCGTCACGCCGAACCGACGCCTCGCGTTCAGGCAATGTTCGCTTACTCGACGAAAGTACGAAGTGGGTGCTCGCCGGCGTCCCTAGGAGTTCGAACCTTTCCACATCCGCTATTCCTCTTCGCGCTCGCGGCGGCGCGTCTGCGCGGCCTTTCGCGCCGCGGACTCCGCCACTCCGGTGCGTTCCTTGGTTGCCACCGCTTTCCGGGCGCTCTCTTGGCGATGCGCTTGCGGGTGAACGCCAAGCTCCTGCCATGACGTTTCCGAGAGGTCGACGCCATAATACGTTGCCGCCGCTTCGATGTTGGCGAAAGCAAGAGCGCGATCGTCATCAGAGACGCCCGTCACTTGATCGAATCGAGCTACGGCGTTGCGAACGTGCTGGGCGTCGGTCAGCGGCTCTTTGCGCTGCTTCGGGAAAGCAAAGACGCTGTCGGGCAAATCGCTTTGCATGGTAAGCGGCCCATGCTTTTCATGCGGTTCCCAAGTCGTTTTCATCGTAGTTACTCCTATCAGACGCTGCCGACGACGAGATCGTCCTCAGACTGCCGTGACGCCCCGCACCGACCACGCACGCGCAGCCTCGTCATCGCTCGATGAGTCAATGTGAAATTTCGCATCCGAGAGCACGTGCGGGAGCGTGCAATAGCTAGACGTACGTGAAGGTTATACATCCGCGAATTGACCGGATGAAGAAGCAAGCCTACAGCGAATTCAGTGACCGTACTACCGGCCGCAAGCCTGTTTCCAAACGCCGCAGGGGTGACTCGATGTTTTCTCATGGTACCAGCGAACGACAATCGCCGAATATGAACCTTTTGGGCGGTCTTTAATGGCCTTTCAGTGCCATATCGATGAGTTCGGCACGCAAACCGCCGCCGCGTCGGGAATCCCCACCGTTGCGCAGGGAAGAGCCATTCACGTTTCGGGGCGCGTCGTGGACCCCGAACGCGGCGTCGTACCGCGCCGCATCTTCGGCGCCGTCGACGACAGCCTGATCGTGCACGCGACGAGAATCGCAAAAGATGGTTTCAACCTAGCCGTTGCCACTCGCGATCTGTTGCCGAGACGGCACATGCTCTCGATCGTCGCGGAGGACCCGGATGGCTTGCTGTGGCGTGTCGAGCAGAGATCTTTTGTCGTCACGCCGGCGGATTCGTCGCCGGCATTCCCGCGCGTCATCGTGATCGGGGCGCCCAAAAGCGGCTCGACGTATACCTGGCTGGTCCTGACGAAGTACTTTGGCACCGAAGAGTTGACGCCGGGTGCGCTCTTCCGCGGCACGCAGCCGCTGCTCGATGATTGGACACTCGAACGCTTGCACGGGCGCTCCTATGTTGCGCACATGCACTTATCGCCCAACTCGTTCAACCTTCGCGCAGTCGCCGATGAATCGATCACTCCAATCGTGCTGTGGCGCAATCTGGGCGACGCGATCGTCTCGAACGACGACCACTTCCGGCGGATCCAGGAAGCGGCGCCCGACGACGACGGCACCAAATATCTTGCCATGACAGCGCAAGTGCGGTACCAGTTTCTCATCCGTTTCCATCTGGCGGAGTATATTAGCTTTTATCTTGGTTGGCGGCGCGCAGGCCAGCCGGTCTTTCGTTACGAGGAGATGGTCGCGAACGAGAACACCTTTTTCGAGCGAATCATCACGCGCATCGCGGACGCCGTCGATGCCGAACGGCTGCAGATCGCCCGCGCCGCGGCTGGATCAGACTCGCAGACACGGCAGAACAAGAACGTCGGCAAGGTCGGCCGGTCCACGCAGCTGTTTACCGACGAAACGAAAGCGTTCCTCGAGGAGACGCTACGAAACTATTTCGTGCCGCTCGACGAACTCATCGCTGAGCTTCCGTGGCGCTAGTCGCTACCCCGGTCCTTCGCGTACGACGATGACCTCGGCATCTTCGGCCTCGCCGAACAGACGACTGACGAGTTCCGGACGTCGCTCGAGCACGCGGCGCTGGTTGACGGAGCCCTTGTCCGTGATCTCGCCCTCAACCGGGGAGAGCGCCTCGAACGTGAGGATCGCGCGACCGATCCGAAACGTCGATCCGCTGGGTTTAGAATTGTGTGCGCGCAGCAGCGATGCAACGGCGTCGCGCAGCGAGCCGGCTTGCGGGTGGGCGGCGCGCGCTCGCTCGCCAAGAATGAGCACGACCCCGACCTCGTCTTGATTCTCGCCGCACACAACGCAGTCGTCGACGAGCGAACCCGCCACGCTCAGTACCGCGACGCGCACGCCGCCCGCGTCGACCCACGCGCCGTTCGAGAGTTTGAAATTCTCCGCGATCCGTCCATCGAAGAGCAGTCCCCGCGCCGGATCGCTTGGATCCTGGAACTTCATCGCATCGCCCGTGCGATAGAATCCCTGCGTATCGAATGCTTCCGCCGTCAGGTCTGGGCTGCGCCAATATCCCGGCGTCACATTCGGGCCTTTCACACGCACTTCGAGCCGGTGCTCACTCTTGACGAAAAGCATCTCCGTACCAGGCAGCGGCAACCCGACGTCGGCGGGGTTTTGCAGCGGGTAGTGGATAGCGGTCACTGCCGGCGCCGTCTCCGTAAGCCCCCACGCGCCGACGACCACGATCTCGCGCGTAGCGTATCGCTGCGAGAGCTCGCGCAGCGCGTCCCACGTCGACGGCGGCAGCGCGGCCGCCGCGTTTTGAATAAGGCGTAACCGCGAGAAGAATCGCTTCGCGAACGTCTGGTCGGCCTTCAGCGCTTCCACCAGCATCGCGTGTCCACGCGGCACATTGAAGTAAAGCGTCGGAGGCTGCTCGCGCAAGTTCTGCAGCGATCGTTCGAAGCGCCCGGGCAACGGACGCCCGTCATCGATATACAGCGTGCCTCCATTGAAGAGGACCATGTTGAAGTTATGGTTGCCGCCGAACGTGTGATGCCACGGCAGCCAGTCGTTGAGAATGACGTCGCCCTCACGCAGGTGCGGCCAAACCTGCGCGAGCATCTGCTGGTTCGAGCAAAGCATCCGGAAGGTGTTCACGACACCTTTCGGTTCGCCGGTCGACCCCGACGTGAAAAGCACCTTCGCGATGTCGTCCGGCTTGACGTTGCGATGCATCGCGTCGACGCGTTCGGATACGGGCGTTGCTGCGAGCTTCTCCAAGCGCAGCGCGTCGCCGCGCGGCCCCGTTCCATGGGCGACGAGGATGGGAACACGCGCGCCGAGCGACGCGAGCGCATCGCGGTAGAGGTCGGCATCGTCCGCGAACACGAGCTTCGGGTCGAGGGCGTCCAGTACCATCCGCAGCCGGCGAAGGTCGCCGTAAAGCACCGAATACGGCGGCGAAATCGGCGCCGCGGGAATCCCGACGTACTGGGCCGCGAGCGACACGATTGCGTGCGCGATCGATGCACCGGAGAGCAGCGCGATCGGCGTTTCGCGGTCCAAACCGAGCTCCACGAACGCGGCGGCGACACCCTGCACGGCGTTGCGCATCTCAAGATACGTTATCGAACGCCATTCTTCGCCGTTGCGTTCGGCTAAGAAGACGCGGTCCGGGCGCTCCTGCGCCCAACGGTCGAGCACCGCGCCGGTGTTTGGAGGATACGCCAGTAAGGGATCGCGAGAACGTAGGAGTAGCGTGCCGTCGGAGCGCGTCAACAGCTCGACATTGGGCGCGGCAAACATCTCCACCTCAGAGCAGTCCGCGGAACATCGTGGCACCTCCCGTTTGGTGCGCGCAGCGCCCCCAGCCCGACCGCGCCGGAAAAATTTTCACAACCGAGCACGTTCACGCGTTGATCCCTCCGAGTAAGCTCGAGGAGGTCCCCTTGAAAGACTTCGCACGATTCGCGCTCGCCCTGCTGCTCACGGCTTGCGCCACCGCTAACGCGCAAGAGGGGCAGACCCCGAGTGCGCACTCGACGATGGCACCGATCGGCCAGTACCTCATGAGGAGCGCCGCCGCGGAAATCGCGCTCGCGCGCTCGGCGGCGCCGCCCTCCATCGGCGACCACGCCGAGGTGCTCGTGCTCGGCAAGCATGGGTATTACGTTGCAGCGAAGGGGACCAACGGCTTCGTCTGCTTCGTCGGTCGCCAGTGGTTCTCGTCCGAATTTTCCAACGCGCTATTTTGGAGTCCCAAGACGCGGGGACCGGAATGTATGAACCCGCCGGCCGCACGCAGCGTGCTGCCGCAGTTCCTCGCTCGCACGAAGTGGGTGCTCGCCGGTGCGACGCTGCAGCAGCTCATCGCGAAAACAAAGGCTGCGTTCGCAAGCCATCGCTTCGCGACGCCCGCGCCCGCCTCGTTTTCGTTCATGCTCTCGCATCAGCAGTACTTTGCCGCGGCCGATGGCCCGTGGCTGCCCCATGTGATGCCGTACGTTCCGCACGGACAAGCGGCACAGTGGGGGGCCGGGCTTCCCGGATCGCCGGTCCTGGGCGGCGAGGGCTCGCCGTACTTGCCGACCGTGCTCTACATCCCGGTGCGCCGCTGGTCGGACGGCTCGCCCGCACCGTCGCCGCCCCCGATGGACCACCACAAGATGTGATCACCGGCGTGCACGTCTATGCACCTACGAAATACTGACGGCAGTTTCGAGAAGCATCTGCACGGCGGCCTTATCGTGCGGCGTCGCCGGATTGTAAACGACCATACTCAGGTGCCGTTTCCCGTCGATCGCGAAAGCGGAATATTCGAGGGTGATCGGGCCTGCGATGGGATGGGCAATATATTTCGTGCCCTCGCCATGCGTGCGCACGGCATGATCGCGCCACAATGCGCGAAATTCCGGCGAGGACACGCTCAGCTCGTCGACCAACGTCCTCGCGTGTTCGGAGACACCCGCTCTCGCCGTTTCGGTTCGGAACGTCGCTACCACAAAGGTCGCGACGCTCTCCCAGTGCAGCATCGTTTCGCGAACGCGCGGATCGAAGACCACGCGCAGCAAATTGCGCCGGTCTTCCGGAAGCGCCATCAAGTCGCGAAAGACCGCCGCAGCCACGCGATTCCACGCAACGACGTCCCACTCGGGCGTCTTGATGTACGCCGCGCTATACTCCATGGCGTCGAGAATGCGCTGCAGTTGCGGCGAAACGCCGCCGGCTTCGCGGTGACGGACCTCCGGCGGCCGGTTTTGCGCCAGTAAGAAGAGATGCTCGCGCTCGGTATCTGTCAACGCGAGCGCATCAGCCAGCCGATCGAGCACGTCGGCCGACGGTGGACCGCCGCGTCCCTGCTCGAGCCAGGTGTACCACGTCGTGCTCACGCCGGCGCGCTCTGCAACTTCCTCGCGCCGCAAGCCCGGCGTGCGGCGCCGGCTGCCGTTGTAACCGAAGCTCGCGGCGTCGAGCTTGGTGCGGCGGTCTTTTAGAAAATCTCCGAGCCCGTTACTCATTATAGGGGTATAACCCCACGGCTTTTCGCGGGGTGGCGCCGCGCGTACGATAAATCACGGCTAACAGCGAAAGGGGAGAATTTTCAGTGCGTGTTTTTGTAACCGGCGCGTCAGGATTCGTCGGCTCGGCGGTCGTGAAGGAACTGCTCGATGCCGGGCACCAGGTTCTGGGTCTTGCCCGCTCGGATGAGACAGCTGCGTCGGTCAAAGGCTCCGGAGCGGACGTTCAGCGTGGCGATTTGAACGATCTCGAGAGTTTGAGGCGTGGCGCCCAGGGAGCGGACGGCGTCATTCACACGGCCTTTCGTCACGACTTCTTGCGGGGCGACTCGAGCGGCGAGGATTTCATGGCGGCCTTCGCGGCCGCGGCGGAGACGGATCGGCGCGCCATCGAAACGCTGGGCGAGACGCTCGCCGGCTCCGGCCGCCCGCTCGTCATCACCTCGGGTACCGGAGTCCTGGCGCCCGGCCGCGTTGCGACCGAAGAGGACATGTCGCCTGCCGATGGACATCCGCGCGGAAAATCGGAGGTGCTCGCATCGGAACTGGCGTCGCGCGGTGTGCGCACGGCGATCGTGCGTCTGCCGCCGTCGGTCCATGGCGACGGCGATCACGGGTTCGTACCGCGCTTGATCGGGATCGCTCGCGCGAAGGGCGCCTCGGGCTACGTGGGCGACGGAGCCAATCGCTGGGCCGCCGTGCACCGGCTCGATGCCGCCGTGCTCTTTCGGCTGGCGCTGGAGAAAGCACCGGCGGGTTCGCGGCTGCACGCGGTGGGCGAGGAAGGCATTCCGTTGCGCGAGGTCGCGAGCGTGATCGGAACGCACTTGAATTTGCCGATTATTTCGGTTGCGCCCGATGCGGTTGCGGACCACTTCGGCCCGTTCGGGCTCTTCGTTTCGTGGGACGTTCCGGCTTCGAGCACGCTCACCCGCGAACGATTTGCGTGGCGCCCCACGCATCGCGGTCTGATACAAGACCTCGAGCAAGGCACCTACTTCACCCCGGTTGTTGCATCGTAACGCTGCAAGCGTTCGACGCGCACGAAAAGGGCCTTTTGCCCACGGGTTGAGCATGCGTATGCGCTTCCCGCGCCGAATTCCTCGTGAGCGGTCGGTTTAGGGAACCGACCGCGGTTAGTTATACGTTCCTGATGGTACCCGGAGCTTTCCATCGCTCTTTTTTCGTAAGAAAGAGAGAGGAGCCCTTATGTTATCTACTTCTCGGGTGCTCGGCATCGTCGCGATCATTGCCGCGCTCGCGCTCGGAGCACCGCCCGCACAGGCACAGAATAGCCCCATCCACGTTGGCTTCGTGAACACGACTCCCGCGTGCATTTGGGTCACCATGTATAAGCGCGATGCAAGCGGCATCGGCGGAACGCTTGCAGGCCCCGTCATCATTAGCGGAAATCGCGCGCAAACGGGTCCGCGCGAGGTCAAACCCAAGACCACCTTCACGTTCGTCATTCCACGCACACGCTGGATCAAATTCCGTGTGGAAACCATGAATCCCAATTGCCACGGAAACACCGGCGGCGATACGTCGATGCAGGCGGATGTCGCCAACATCGACGCGTTGCAGTTTACGCTCCATCAAAGCGGAAAAAGCTACTGGTTAACGAGGCCATAAGAACATGAAAAAGACGTTACTTTGCATGGCGGCAGCGCTCGCCATGCTTGCACCCGCGGCCGCAACCGCAGGCGGTCAAGCAAGCGGCATCTGGATCTACAACGAAACTGACCATTGCCTTTGGGCAACCGTCTACACCGCGGGAAGCATCGTCAAACAGGGCGGCTTTCCCAACTGGGTCCCGGCTAAGGACAAGCGCCTCTATCCCGTTACGTGGAAAGGCGTAGGCCAGGCATTTGACGTGCGTACGGAAATATTGAGCACGAAGCAATGCGTGCCTCAAAACGCTCGTAATCCTCTCGTTGCGGACATCCGCACAACGGTGCAGGGAAGCCTCGCTTATCGTGTTGCCGTGACCGGTAAACCGGGGAGCTTCAGACTCGTACGCTACTAGAAATCTAACCCTCCTTTTGCTCCGGGTCACCTTGTGTCGAAAAGCTCGCCGAAGAGGCGGGCTTTTCGCTTGCCGCTCGGAAATCCGTACGCGTGCGTTTGGAAGAAATTCGTAACGGCTTCGAGCGGCCGTTTTGGATTGCGAACACAAGCGAGATCTTCGAGCGGCTCTCGTACTACGCGGTCTTTTCCACGCTCGCGCTCTATCTGAACCAGACACTGGGTTTTCCGAGTTCGCAGGCCGCCGGGTTGAGCGGAATCTTCGGGGGCGCCGTATGGGTGATGGCGGTGTTCGGCGGCGCGCTGGCCGACCGGATCGGCTTCCGCCGCGCGCTCTCCTGCGCGTATTTCATCTTGACGTGCGCCTATTTTCTGGTCGGATCGATCGGCGCACCGTGGCTCGCTCCCGTGCGCAGCGTGATGCCGCTCGGATTACTCGCCGGCATCATCCTGGTTCTGCCGGCACTCGGAGTTGCACTCGTCAAACCCTCCGTCGTCGGCACCACCGCACGCGCTTCGAACGAGAACGTGCGCTCGATTGGCTACGCGATCTATTACACGATGGTCAACGTCGGCAGCACCGCGGGACCATTCGTGGCCGGCTGGATGCATTCGCGCCTGCCGGCGCAGGACGTTTTCATGGTCGCGGCGGCGAGCGTCTTCCTCATGTTTCTCACGGTGCTGCTCTTTTTCAAAGAGCCGCGCACCGGCGGCGCGCACGCTTCCGCCTCGCTCACGCAGAGCTGGCGCGATCTGCTCACAGTGCTCGGCAACGGCCGCTTCGTGCTCTTTCTGCTGATCTTCTCGGGCTACTGGATCGTCTTTTGGCAGCAATACCTCATTCTGCCGATCTACATCCACGACTATGTCGATCCGAATGCCAACACGGCGATGATTCTCATCGCCGATCCGCTCATCGTCATCGCCTTCACGGTGGCGATCAATGCGCTCACCCGAAACATCCGCGCATTTAACGCGATCATTCTCGGCACGCTCATCACCTCCGCCGGGTGGCTCTTGATCGCCGCGAAGGCGAGCGTGCTGATGGCGGTGCTGAGCCTGGTCGTGCTGGCGCTCGGCGAGATCACGCAGTCGCCGCGCTACTACGAATACATCTCGCGGCTGGCGCCCCAGGGACAGCAAGGAACGTACATGGGGTTCGCGTTTCTTCCGATCGGTATCGGCTCGCTCGCCGGCGGCTGGTTCAGCGGCGCGCTGTTCCACCATTTCGGCGAGGTTCTGCATCAGCCCGCACTGATTTGGCCGATCTTCACCCTCGTCGGCGCGCTCACGGCGGCGCTGCTCTGGCTCTACGACGTCACCCTTTCGAAGCGCGTCTAGCCGGGACCGTTACATGTTCGTGAGGTTGCCCGACACGGTATCCGACGTACTGCCGGGGCTCACGAAAATCGGATCGGTGGCATTGGGCACCGCCGAGCCGAGGAAATTCAGCCCGATCCAGTTTCCGGCAACGGTGATCGCGCTCGTCCCCGCGTCGAGGTAAACGCCGTACCCGCCGTTACCACTGACGAGGTTCTTGGTCGGTGCGTTTGGATTGAGCGTGGTGCCGCCGATCGTGTTGTTCGTAGCCGATCCGCCGACGTAGATTCCGCCCAATTGATTCGGAAGCGCGGTGATGCCGAGAACGCCTAGGCCGACATAGCTATAGAACACCTGATTCGCGTACGCCGAACCCGTGATTGCTATGCCGTAGCCCCTGTTTCCCGAGAACGTATTTTGCGGAATCACCGAGAGATAGTAGCCGCCGATCAGGTTGTTGTTCGCCGTACCGTCGATGAGCAAACCGTCGTTGCCGTTCGGCAGTGCGGTTAGGCCGACCGTATCGAGGCCCATGATGTTGGGATCGACGGTCACGCCCGTGGCCGCGCCGCCGATCTCCAATCCGTTGTTTTCGTTGCCCGAGAGGACATTGGTACGAACGAGTTGATTGCCGCCGGTTGCGGTGATCAGAACCCCGTCGTTGCCGTTGGGAGCGGCGCCCTTGAAGGCCAGAAGTCCTCCGAACGTATTGAAGGTCGTGAAACCCGAGACGGTACCGGTGACCTCGATTCCGTTGAGCGTGTTGCCCGCCGCGACGTTTCCAAGCGGAATGACCCCGCCCACCTGCGTGTTCTGCGATGAACCGTCGATCAAGATGCCGTTGCCGTTATTGGCCACGATCGTCGTGTTGTCGGCACCGATTCCAAAAAAATTTCCCTGCGCGACGACGGCGTTGGAGCTCGTGACGTGCAAGCCGTTTCCGCCGTTACCGCTCACCACGTTGTAGTACACGAAGGGATTGTTGACGACTTGGCAGCCGATCAGCGCGTTTGCGCCGGCGCCGTTGATGAAAACGCCGTCGCCGCCGTTTCCGAGAGGCGCATCCCCACTCGCCGTCGTGCCGATGAAGTTGCCGTTCAGAGTATTGTCGAGCGAAAGATTGTCGATCAGGACGCCGCTGCGAGCGTTCCCGGAAATGAGATTTCCCAGCGGCGGCACGACGAAGACCGGCGTTACCGTACCCTTGTCGCCGGTCGGATCGTTGCTCTTGCCGGAGACGGAATCGGTGTAGACGGTGCCGCCGATCTCATTTCCATGCGATCCGGCCGTGACCCAAATACCGTTTGCGCCGTTGGCGAGCGCGGCCGTTCCCGCCGGATTGGTGCCGATGCGATTCGCGACGAACGTATCGCCGGAGCTGCCGTACACGCGGATGCCGTTGCCGCCGTTTCCCGAGATCACGTTAGCAACGACGCCGGATGCGTTCGATGCGTTCAGCCCGATCAGATCGTCCGACGACGCGCTCGAAATATACACGCCGTCGCCGCCATTGCCCGCAGCGCTTCCCGCGAGATTCACACCGACGTAGTCGAGATTGAGCGTGATGGCCGATGCGTCCAGCGTAACGCCGTTCCCGCTCGCGTTATCGACGGCGAGCGCGAGCAGCTGCGATCCACTCGAGCCGCTCGAAAACGTCAATCCGGCGTTGCCGTTCGCGTTGATCTCTACCACCGGTCCGGATCCTGCATAGGCCGGCGCGCTCGTTCCGTCGATTTTGACGTCGGCCGCAATCGCCGGTAGGGCGCTTGCGAGCACGATCGTGCCGCTGACCGTGAACGTGATCGCGCTCAGGGTGCCCGCGGGTTCGGCGTCGACCGCGGTAAGCGCCGCTCGAAGCGAACCGGGGCCCGAGTCGGCCAGCGTCGTGACCGTCGCCGTATACGTGATTCCATGGGCGGTCGGCACGGCCGCCGGGGTCGACGACCCGCTGCTGCCGCCCCCACAGCTCGCGAGGGAGAGCTCACCGGAAAAAATGACGGCCGCGCCGGCCAAAACACTGCATAGCCGCATCGTGTACACCCTCCGAAGGGGGCTTGCCTTCGGCGCGAGGGCTTTGACCGCCCTGCGTCCGAACGCTCGTTGCATGCTGTGCGAATATGGTTTTGAGATCGACGGCGCGCGGATCAAGTACGGACGCGGCGTCTTGGCCGAGGTAGGCGATGCCGCAACCGCGCTGCGCATCCGGCGGGCGGGCGTCTTCATCGATCCGTATCTGCGTGAATTCGATTTCGTTCACACCGCGCTGCAATCGCTGCGTGATGCCGGCATCGATACGGCGATCTTCACCGACATCGCCATCGAGCCGACCGACGCGTCGTTCAAGGCGGCGGCGGCGTTCGCCGTCGACGGCACGTTCGATGGATTCATTTCGATCGGCGGCGGATCCACGATCGACACCGCCAAAGCCGCCGACCTTTATGCGACCTACCCCGCGCCGTTCATGGATTACGTCAATGCGCCGATCGGCGGCGGCAAGCCCGTTCCGGGTCCGCTTCGTCCGCATATCGCCTGCCCGACGACGTCGGGCACAGGCAGCGAATGCACCGGCGCCGCGATTTTCGACTACCTCGAGATGAATGCCAAAACCGGCATTCGCGCTCGCGAATTGCGTCCGACGCTCGGTATCATCGATCCCAATGTGACGCGAACGCTCCCCGCGATGGTGGTTGCGTGCAGTGGGTTCGACGTGCTCAGTCACGCACTCGAATCGTACACCGCGCTTCCGTATTCGAGCCGCGCGCGCATGCCCAAAGGTGTCGCGCGCCCACTCTATCAAGGCGCGAATCCCTACAGCGACATCGGCTGCGTCGGCGCGCTTTCGATTCTGGGCAAGCATATCGTGCGCGCAGTCAACGACGCGAGCGACGACGAAGCGCGCGAGCGCATGATGTTCGCGGCGATGCTCGCCGGCATCGCATTCGGAAATGCCGGCCTGCACCTGCCGCATGCGATGTCCTATGCGGTCTCGGGCAACGTGCGCAGCTATCACGCGCCGCAATATCCCGGCGGTGAGCCGATCGTTCCCCACGGCATGTCGGTCGTCCTGAACGCACCTGCCGTCTTCCGCTTCACCGCGCAGGCGTGCCCGGAACGTCACCTCGAGGCGGCCGAACTGCTCGGCGCCGATACGCGCGATGCGAGTCTCGAGAATGCGGGTGAGATCTTGAGCCGCCGCATCACCGAATTCATGAAGGCGACCGGCATGCCGAGCGGTCTCGCCGCGGTCGGCTATTCGAGCGCCGATCTCGACGTGCTTGCAGACGGCTCGTTTCCGCAGAAGAGCCTGGTCAACAACGCGCCGCGCGAGACCTCACGCGAACAATTGCGCGAGCTCTTCGCCGGCGCGTTGCATCACTGGTAGGCTACCTCAAGCGGAAGATCGCAACCGCGTCGCCGTAGGGGTAACCGAGCTGGAAGTTCCCGCCGGCCGCAACGGCGATGTATTGCTTTCCCCCGATCTCGTAGGTGATCGGCGGAGCGTTCACGCCGGCGCCGAGCTGGTAACGCCAGACGCGCTGTCCGGTCGTCGCGTTGAAGGCGTCGAACCAGCCGTTGCCTTCACCCATGAAGACCAGATTGCCGCCCGTTGCCAGTGCACCGCCGATGAGCGGCTGGGGCGCCAGATACTGCCAGGCGATCTTTCCGGTATCCATGTTCACCGCCACGAACGGCCCGTTTTGAATCGCGCCCTTCTTCACGTTGAGGAAGGCGCTGCCCAAGCGGATTTGCCCCGTGCCCGCCTTCGGTTCGTTGGTCGTGAAGGTCATGAGCTGATTCATCGCCGGAACGTACATGTCGTGCGTCTTCGGTGAATACGCGGGGGGCGACCACTCGTCTCCGCCGTTCGCGCCGGGGAGCATGTTGACGCCCGCCGAGGTCGGCATCGAAAACATGTTCTTCGACATCATCACGTAGGGCGCAGACTTGCGGATCAGCTTGCCCGTGCGGCGATCGACGATGAAGATCCAGCCGACCTTGCCGGCTTCACCCGCGGCCGGAATCGTCTGGCCGTTTTGATGGACGTCGAACAGCAAGGGATTACTGACCGCGTCGTAATCCCACACGTCGTGTTTGACCTCTTGATAGGCCCAACGCAACGCGCCGGTCTTCAGATCGAGCGCGACGATCGAATCGCTATTTTTATTGTCGCCCTCGCGCGAAGTACCATAGAGGTCGGGATTCGGATTTCCGGTGCTCAAGATCAAGAGGCCTAGCTTGGAATCGATCGCCGGCGTCGTCCACGACATTGCGCCGCCGGTCTTCCATGAATCGCCCGAATATGTCTTGGGATCGGTCGACCACCACTGCCACTTTTTGTCGCCGGTGTTTGCGTCGAACGCGGCGACGAAGCCGCGGATCGCCCATTCGCCGCCGGCGCTGCCGACGTACACGGTGCCGTCATAGAGCTGCGGCGCCATCGTCTCGGAGTAGCCGAGGGTCGGGTCGGCAAGGTTCTTTTGCCAGAGCAGCTTTCCGGTCGTCGCGTCGAGTGCGAGCAGGTTGTCGTCGAGCGTGACCACGTAGACCTTGCCGTAGCCCACCGCGACGCCGCGATTGACCGGGCCGCAGCAGATCTGGAACGTACCCAGGTTGTACGTGGTCTCCCAGATGCGCTCGCCGGTCGCCGCGTTGAGCGCCATGATCTTCATCTGGCTGTTCACGACCGGCGTCGTGAGGAACATCGTTCCGCCCACGACGATCGGCGTCGTCTCGAAACTCGCCGTCATGCCGGTCTGCACGATCGCGACCGGAGAAAGCGTCGAGATCGTACCGGGGTTGATCTGCGAGAGGGGCGAGTAGCGGTCGTTGCTATAATCGCGACCGTGCAAAACCCAGTCGCTCGTATCGCTCGCCGCGTTGCTCATCATTGCGTCCGAGACGTTGACGTTACCGGCCGGTGCGCCGTAGTCAACCGTCGTCGGCGGCGCGACGCGCACGATTTCATTGGTGTTGCTCGTGCCGCCTTGATTGGCCGCCGCCAGGCTGACGGCATTGGAGAGGTTGACGCTGGCTAGCGTCGTTGCGTCGAGCGGATGCGATCCGCTCGGATAGCCGTTTTGCTGCAGCAGGTATGCGGTGACCGCGAGATAGTTGGCCGTCGACAAACTCCCCGGCGCGTTCGCCGGCATCTGCTTGCTGATGAAATTGTACATCTGTTCGCCGGTGCCGTACGCTTGCAGCGACTTGGCGAACCGAGCGCCGCTAAGCGAGGGACCGCTCTGTCCCTGGAGATTTGCGCCGTGGCACGCAGCGCATTTGCCCGCGTACACGGTTGCGCCCGTCGAGGCTTGAGCGGCGGTGAAGTAGCCGGCGGCCGCGGGCGATCCCGCCGCGGCGACGGAGGCTCCGGCGCTTGCCGCCATGGTCGATGATGATGTGGTGGTGGCCGAGTTGGAAGTATTGCAGCCCGCGAGCAAGAGACTCGCAAGGAAGGCGGCGCCCGCCGCCAGCACCCGATCTTGCATCGGCTTCTCTCTTTCCAACCGCCCATTTGGGCGGCCTATTCCACCGCTATTCTCAAGATCGTATCGACCAACCCTTCGTGGTCGAAGAGCGGAATCAGCGTCATGCCGTGCTCGCCAAGCACTGCTTCGGTACGGCCCTCTTCCAAAAAGCGCAGCGCCTCTTCTCTCCCTCCGGCGGGCGCCCTTCTTGCGGCAATTTCGTTCTGGAACACCAGCGAGACGCGCCCCTCTTCGGAGCCGTAGATCTCGACCGGGATCGGCAACGCGTCGACGACGCGCACGAGCGTGGCGCGCTCTTCGACCGCGCGCCGGCGCGCCGTGATATCGCGTCCGACGACGAACCAGTGTTCGCGCAGATCGTCGGTGTGGACCGGATGCGCACTGAACTCGATCCAGAACACACTCCCGTCCTTGCGCCGAACGCGGACCTCCTTTTCCATCGGATGCGAACTCTCCGCCATCTGCGCGATGTACGTCAACAGGCGCTCGTCGTTGTCGCCCGAGAGAAACTCTCTGTACGACATGCCGAGCATTTCGCTCGATTGGTAACCGAGCGCGTGCCGGAAGGCGGCGTTTGCGTAGGTGAGAATCGGGCCGCCCCGCGAGGGCGGCGTTGCGTCGTAGAGCGCGACGAAATCGGAAGCCATCTCGATGGCACGGTAGAGCAGCTCGCGTTCGGCGCTCGCCTTTCGCCGTTCGCCGATGTCGCGCAACACGGCGACGTAGTGCGTAACCTCGCCGTCGTGGTAGCGTATCGGCGTCCACCGGATCTCCATTGGCGTAGCGCGGCCCGGCGGCCCGAGCTCCACCTCGAAGTGCACGGGCTCGCCTGCCCGTACGCGCTGGAAGAGCTTGTTATAGAGCGCGCGGTTCTGAGTCTGAACGCGCAGCAGTGGATTGTTCGGAGCGAGCAGCTCGTCGTTTGTATAACCGGTCACGCGCTCGAGGCTTTGGTTGGCGTAGACGATTTGAACGGGTACGTCCGGGTCGCCGGTAAACGCCATGATGGCGATGCAGTCATTTGCGTGGTCGATCGCGCATTCCAACAGCTCGAGCCGCCGTGCAATGCCCAAGTGCAGCGGTAAACCCGGCCCACTACCCATCGAGGAAAGGAATGCAACATTGACCGGACTTCTCCTCGCCGTGCTCACGCTCAAGCCGATCTGGTCCTATCACGCAACGCATTGGATAACGTCGATGCCTACCGTCGCCGACGGATCCGTTTACGTCGGAACGTGGGGCGGGACCGTGCTTGCGCTCGACGCGACGAGCGGACGCCTTCGCTGGCGTTCGGCGCTGGGCGCAAATCCGGATCAGTTCTACGGGCAAACGCGCGGCGTCGTCTCGTCGATCGCGGTTACCGGGCGCGTGGCCTATGCCGTCAGCGGCAGTTGTCTGGCCGGAGCATTCGATACCGGCACCGGACGAACGCTTTGGAAGCGCCGCGTTTGTTCGATTGCGCGAAACGATGACACCTACGCTACGCCGGTCGTCGCGGACGGAGTGGTTCTGATCGGGATCGACGTGCTCGGTGACCGGCCCACCGATCGCGGTTCCATCGTCGCGCTCGATGCACGAACCGGAACGCCGCGCTGGCGCCTCTTCCCCGAACGCTATCGCGGAAGCGGAACCGGCATCTCGGCAACGCCGGCCGTGGACCCGGTACGAGGCATCGCCTATGTGGGAACCGGAAACCCGACGCCTATCGGCTCGCCGCCCGCCGGACCCGATCCCTATTCCGATTCGATCATCAGCTTCGACGTGCACAGCGGACGCGTGCGCTGGGTATTTGGTCCCATTCACCCGCACGACACCCACGACCGGGACATGTTCGCTTCGCCCAACCGCTTCACGGTCGGAACCGGTTCGCGCGCGCGCGAGGTCATCGGCGAAGGCGGCAAGGACGGCATCTACTACGCCGTGGACGCCGCGGACGGTCATCTCGTGTGGCGCACCCCGGTTGATCCGGCCGATCCGTATGCCTCGATCATCGGCAGCGCCGCGTGCGGCAGCGGGCTCATTTTCGTGCCCGTGTACGGCGGGGCGCACGGAGCGTTGGTCGCGCTTTCGCAGCGCACAGGCCGCATGCGCTGGCGCGCTTCGCTTGCCGGTATTTACGAAGCGCCGGCGTTATGGAAAGGAATCGTCTTCGTCATCGGCGTGAACGGCACGCTGGCCGCCTTCGACGCCGCCGACGGCCGGCGGCTTCTGACGATGCACGTTACGGGCCGTTCGTACGGACGCGGCCCGCGCGCACAAGGCTCGCGGCTCTATGTCACCGCGGGTTCGAGAGTAACCGCGTATGCGATATGGCGCTAGCCGAAGAGGCCGAGAACAGCCGCCGCGTTGACGTTGTTCTTCGCTTGGAGCGCGAGCTGAATCTGTTGCTGAATCTGCTGAAGCGACGACTGCGCCGCGCCCTGGTACACGTTCTCGTCGGCGATGTTCGACTGCGAGGTCGTGAGGTTGTTTGCGTACACGTCGTCGGCTTGCGCGGCGTTCTGCAGCGACGCCTGCTGCGCACCGAGCGTCGCTTGCGCGGTCGTCAGCGAGTTCAGCGCGTTGGTGATCTGGCCGATCGCTTGCGTCGAACTCAGGGCGCTCGAGAGGTTGATGTTATTGATCTGCAGCGTCGTCGAATTCACGCCGGGGATGGCGACGTTGGTGATCGCGCCCTCGTTGGCTCCCGACTGCACCGTGAGCGCGCTGTTCTGCGTGTTCGCCGGCGTCGCTTGCGCGATCTGAATCGTCGCGGTCTGTCCGACGTCGGCGAGCGAGATGTTCCCGACGGTGATATTGACGTTTTCGAATCCGCTGATCGTTCCGCCCGCGCCGACCGGAGCGGAGGTCGCCTGCTGACCGGTCGCGTTATCGAGCACGGTCGCGACCGCGGCAGCCTGGCCGTTGTTGTTGACAACCTGAACCTGAATGGTCGAATTCGTGGTGGAGGTGCCGCCGAATCCCTGAGCGGCGCCGGCCGGCGGAGCTTGGAAGTTCGCGTTGGCGGCCGCGACCTGGGTGACCACGGTTCCGCCGTTTTGCACGATATCGTTGTTGGTGACGTTCGCGACCGCTGCGGTTCCGGCTTGCGGCCCCGCCAGCGAACCGTTCAAGAGCGGCAAGCCGTTGAAGTTCACCGATTGCGCGATCGTATTCGCCTGCTGCACGAGCTGATTGCTCTCAGCCTGAAGGTCCGCGCGGTCGGCCGGACTCAAGAACGAGTCGGCGCCCTGCACCGCGAGATTCTGTACCGTTTGGAGCACGCCGGTCAATTGCTGCAACGCGCCCTGCGCGACGTTGGTCGCGTTGAACGCTTCTTGAATGTTGTCGGAGGCGGTGCTGGCGGCCGCCGCTTGCGTGGCGAGCGAGGTCGCGATCGCATAGCCGGCGGGATCGACGGCTGCGCTGGTGAGACGCTTGCCGCTGCTGAGCTGCTGGAACGTCGTGAGCTGACTCTGTTGGGTCTGCTCGAGCGAATTGATCGACTGATTGCTGGTCAGGCTGGTAATCGAAGCCATGGCTACCCGATTATAGCAGAGGTCGCCCCCGTTCTGCGCCTAACCCTTACTATAGCCTTCACGAAATCTTTACAAAACTCACTCGTACTCGACCTGGTCGATCGTATATTCGATCGGCCCGGCCGGACGGCGCACCAGCACGGTATCGCCCGCGCGATGATCGGTGAGCGCGCGCGCAATCGGCGACTCCCAGCTGATCGCCCCGCGCGGCGGATCGGCCTCGTCCTCGCCTACGATGCGCACGCGCAGTTCGTGCCCGTCGGCGTCGTGAGCCCGCACGCTCGCTCCGAACTCCACCACGCCCTGCGGATGCGCGGACGGATCGATCACGATCGCCGAGTCGATGCGCTCCTGCACGTAACGCATCTCCCGATCGTTGCCGGCGGCCTGTGCGCGGACGAGCGCGCTGCGCAGCAGCGCAAGCCCTCCGGGCGTTACATAGTTTGGCAAGACGCTGACGGGACGTTCGAAACGAGGTTCCGGCGCGTCGCTATCGTCTTTCACGAATGCGCGGCTCATCGAGTCACCTCCGCGGCGCGCGGAATACCCGGCGCCAGCGAGATATTTTCCAGTATTTCGCGCCTGGTCTCCGGCACCCCCCGTGCGACGACCACGATGGTCACGATGCACAGCGCGGCGTAGATACCGAACGTCAGTGGACGCCCCAACGCCTGAACCATCGACAGGAAGAAGAGCGAAACGGCAAAATTTGCCAACCAGTTTCCGAGCGTGCAGATGCTCATGCCGAGGCCGCGCGCTTGCAGCGGAAAGATCTCCGAGATCAAGAGCCACAAGATCGGGCCCAAGCTGTAGGCGAACGAGCCGACGTAGAGCATCATGCTCGCCAATGCGATCGTACCGAGCGAGCCCTGCAGGTGCGGCTGGGCGAACGCAAACGAGAGCGCGGAGAGTCCCACGAACATCCCCGCGCAGCCCGCGTACAGCAGCGGTTTGCGCCCAATGCGATCGACGAAGAAGATCGCGATGAGCGTCGCAAGGCAATTGACCGTGCCCACCAGCGTCTCCGCAAGGATCGATGCTTGGTTGGTGGTAACGCCGGCCATCAGAAAGATTTGCGGGCCATAATAGATGATGGTGTTGATTCCGGTAACCTGCTGCAGAACCGCCAGCGAAAAGCCCAGGATGAGCGCGCTGCGCACCGCAGGCTGACGAAAGACTTCGAAGCCCGCGCCCTCGGTTTGCAGTGACGCCTCGATCGCCTGCTCCTCGGCGGTAACCTCGTCGTGACCGGCGATGCGTCGCAGCACGTCACGCGCATTATCACCAAGCCCGAGTTTGAAGAGGAACCGCGGGCTTTCGGGCAGCGGGAGCATGCCGACGATCAGGACCAGCGCAGGGAAGACGCCCAGACCGAGCATCCAGCGCCATTCCCCAGCGCCCGCGAACGCATAATCGACCACGTACGCGGCGACAATGCCGATGGTGATCGCAAATTGGTAGAGCGAAACGAGTGCGCCGCGGACGTTCGCCGGAGCGACCTCGGCAATATAGAGCGGGGCGACGACCGAGCAGAACCCGATCGCGATGCCGACGACGAAGCGGCTGACGAGCAGCATGGCGATCGTCGGCGCAAGCGCGGAGCCCAGTGCACCAATGCCAAAGATGATGCCGCTGATCAGCAGCGTCCTGCGCCGCCCGGCACGATCGGCAATCGAGCCCGCGACCGCCGATCCGATGATGCAGCCGATCAGCACGACGCTGATCGTGAACTCTTGTAACCGGACTGAGAGCCCGAATTGGTGCGTGATGAACAGAATCGCACCGGAGATCACACCGGTATCGTAGCCGAAGAGCAGGCCGCCCAGCGCAGCAACGGACGCGACCAGCAAAACGAATGGCCTCATGCGAGCGCTTTCGGGAGGCGGCGGCGAAGGCCCCGCTCATGCAGCAAGCCCTCCTGGTTCAGCGCGCCGGGCGTATCGTGCATGAGACGTACGAGCGCGGATTCGATGCGAATGCGCCACATGCGCTTTACAGCGGCACGAAAAGCTTTTGGGGAATCGCCGCGCTCGAAGCACGCGCCGAGGGACTGTTCGACCTCGACGAACCGGTTCGCAGCGGATACACGGTGCGCATGCTGCTCGACATGACGGCCGGCTACGGATTCGGCGGATTGGGAAAGGCCGTTCCAACCTACGAACGCGCGCTGGAGATTCCGCTCAAGAACGCACCCGGCAGCACGTTCACCTACAGCGGAATTCCGCTCCAGGTGTTCGGCACGTTCTTCGCCGAGCGCCTCGCGCCGCGTGGACGTACGCCGCACGAGTATCTGCGCGAACGCGTACTCGATCCCGCCGGCGTGAACGTCTCCTCCTGGCGCACGCTCTCCGACGGGACGCACCCGTTGCCGACCGGTGCGTTCCTACGTGCGCGCGATTGGCTGGCTTACGGCGCCTACGTGCTCGCGCATCGCGACCGCTACCGCGATGCCTTCACCGGTTCGGCGCGCAATGCGCGTTACGGATTGTGCTGGTGGCTGGGCGGCCCCAAGATGCCGCCGGACCTTTTCTACGCGAGCGGCTCCGGCGGTCAGGCGCTCTACGTGATTCCCTCGCAGGAACTGGTGGCCGTGCGATTCAGTGACGGCGGATCGCCCAATCACCCGGCCACCGTTAAGAAACTGCTCATGACAACGGAAGCACTTACGGACTTACGTTCTTAGCTCCGTCGATCGGTTTGGCGCCGCTCGCCTGCAGTCGCTTGGAGAGCGATTGCAGCGAGGTGACGTAGTCGTTGTAGCGCGCCATCGCTGCTGCATAGGCCGTATCGAATCGCGAGGCATAGTCGAGCTGCTCGGCCGTCGGCGGCTGCGCCGCACCGAACCCGGTGCGCGGAATTTCCTCGCGCAGCGAGCCCGGCCGCTGGATCTGGTCTTCGTCGTTGTGGAAATCAGCCGTAAAGCTCGAGAAGATCGTCCCCCACTGCGCGTTGGCCTTGGCGACGTCACCTTGCAGCGCTGCGCCGCTCGGTTTTGCGGATGCTAGCGATTTCTTGATCGCATCCAAATTGTTGAGCACTTGGTCGATCTTACCGTACACGATCGTGTACTTCTCGGCAAAATCGTAGGCTGACTGATAATCGGCTTGGGTGAGGTCGTCGCGCGGATCCGGCTTGACCGTCACCGTTTGCGTCAGCGTTCTACCGCCGAGCACGAGACGAACCGTGTATTCGCCGGGTACCATTTGTGGACCGGTCTTCGGCCCGCGATATTCCGGACGCGCCGCGCCCATCCACTGCGTTGGACCGTTTTCGCGGAAATCCCACGTCAGACGATTGATGCCGGCCTTGTTCGGAACGTTCGGAACGTCCTTACCCTTGACTTTGTGCGTCCCCGAGATCGTGCGCACGACCTTACCGCTCGCATCCGCGACCTCGATCACCGGCGCCTTTTTTTGCGGTGCCGAGAGATAGTAGTCGATGATGACGCCGCCCGGCGGATTCTGGGCCGCGAACATCGCGTAGGTACCGTAGTCTTGGTTGGAGTGTTGATGGTATTCGTAGGACGTGCGCGGCTTGAAGAGCATCACGCCGTCTTTTTGCGCCTGCGGTAGCTGCTGAACCGCGCTCAAATCGTCGAGCACGTAAAGGTCATGCCCGTGCGTGCCGACGAGCAGATCGTCGAACTCGGGTTGAATCCGGATATCACGAACCGAGACCGTCGGCATGTTCAGCTTGAAGTTCTCCCAATGCGCGCCGCTATCGTAGGAGATCCACATGCCGTTTTCGGTCCCGGCATAGACGAGGTCGGGATTTTTCAGATCGGGCCGCACCGTGCGGGCGTATTGATCGGCGGGCAACCCGTTCACGATCGAGGTCCACGTTTTTCCGTAATCGTGCGTCACGTAGACGAACGGCGCATAGTCGCCGAGCAAATGATCGTCGGCGATCGCGTAAGCCGTGCCGGCCTCGAGCGGAGAGGGGGCCACCGTTTCGAAGCGCGCGAATTCCGGCGCGCCTTTCGGCGTCACCGTTTCCCAATGCTCGCCGCCGTCACGCGTGAGCGAGACGACGCCGTCGTCGGAACCGGTCCAGATCTCGCCCTTGTCGATCGGCGAACCTTCGATGTCGAGCAGCGTGTCGGAGTATTCCGCCCCGGAGACGTCCTCCGCCAACGGCCCACCCGCCGGTCTTTGATGATCCTTGATGTTCCGGGTGAGATCGGGGCTGATCACCGTCCAGTGCTCGCCACGGTCGGTCGTTTGGAACACCACGTCACCGCCGAACCACGCCGTGTGGCCATCCCACGGGGCGAACGCGAGCGGGGAATCCCAGTTGAAGCGATACTTCGCCTCGCGCGAGTCGAACGGCCCGAGCGCACCGGCCGGAAACGCGTCGTACGGACGAACCCAATGATAGGTCTGCGCTTTGCGATCGTAGATCATGAGCACGCCGTCTTCGAGGTCGGACCAGATGTAGCGTGAATCGGAGGGATCGGGAATCGCCCATTCGCCATCGCCGCCGACGACCGCGAACCAATCGCTGTTCACGATCCCGTCGCTAGAGAGCGAATTCGATGGCCCGCAGAAGGCTTCGTTGTCCTGCAACGCGGCACAGATGAGATACGGATTTTCGCCGAGCGAGTAGCCGACGTGGTAGATCTCTCCGACCGTCACGTTCTGCGAGAACGACCAGGTCTTGCCGCCGTCCAGCGTTAGCGCGTAGCCGCCGTCTTCCCCGGTCATCATACGATCGGGGTCATTGGGCGCGATCCACATCGCGTGATAATCGACGTGCACGTCCTTGGCGATCGCTTCGAATTTCTTGCCGCCGTCCTTGCTTTCGGCAAGCATTTCCGAAACGGCATAGACGTGATCGGGATTGCGCGGATCAACCGCGAGATGCGAGAAATAGAACGGACGCTGATCGACCAGCGTATCGTCGCTGACCATCTTCCAGTGCGCGCCGGCATCGTCCGAACGCCAGAGAATCCCGCCTTTCGCTTCGATCACCGCGTAGACGCGCTTGGGATCGCTCGGCGCAAGCGCGAGGCCGATACGTCCGGTCGAACCCGGCGGCAATCCGTTGCCGGTCAACTTCTTCCAGCTCTTGCCGCCGTCGGTCGATTTGAAGAGGCCGCCGTCCGGGCCGCCGCTGGTGAACGTCCACGGCTTGCGGCGGAACGGCCACATGCCCGCGTACACGACGCTTGGATCTTGCGGGTTCATCGCCAAATCGCTCGCGCCGGTCGTCTGATCGACGTAGAGCGTCTTCGCGAACGTTCGTCCCCCGTTGAACGTGACGTAGACGCCGCGATCGCTCGAGTCTTTGAACGGATCGCCGAACGCGGCTACGACGACGTGCTGCGGATCTTTCGGATCCACCGCGATGCGCGAGATGCTCCACACGCCGGCCAGGCCGGCGCGCTTCCAGTGTTTGCCGCCGTCGGTCGTCTTGTACAGACCGTCGCCATAGCTCACGTCGTTGCGCGGGTTGGCTTCGCCGGTGCCGACCCACACGACGTTCGCGTTGCGTGGATCGATTGCGACCGCGCCGATCGCCGAGACGCGCTGATCGTCGAAGACCGGCGACCAGGTCGCGCCGCCGTTCTCCGATTTCCACACGCCGCCTCCGGCGCTGCCGATGTAGTAGAGCTTGTCATTCTGCGGCGTTCCCGCGACGGCAGCGATGCGGCCGCCGGCGATGGCCGGACCGACCTCGCGCATCGTGAGGTTCCCGTAGGTTGAGGCGACCAGCGCCAACAGTGGCATCATCGGATCGTCACCGCTTTCACGTTCACTGCCTTGAGAGCGTCGTTGAGAATCGGGATTTGCTCTTTGACGAACACGTCGTAGTTCGCCGCTGCTTTCTGGAGCTCGTCGGCACAGCGATGCGCGTACTCGCGCATCGCGGGCGTAACGTAGGCTCCGCTGAAGAACATGATCGTTTCCACGTCCTCGCGGACCTTGCCCGGCCGCTGGATCGAGTCTTCATCGTTGTGGAAATCTGCGGTGAGTTGGTTGAAGACGCTCATCCGCTGCGTTTCGATCGCTTCCAGCTTGCTCTGCGTCGCGGTATCACCGGTTTTCTTCGCCGCCGCGATGCCGTCGTCGATGCCTTTCTTCACCGCATCGAGGTTGTCGAGCATCGTGTCGATCTGCGAGAACATCGCCTCGCCGCGGCGCGCGAAGTCGTAGGACTCCACCATCTGCGCCTGGGTGTAGAGCGTGCGCGGATCGGCTTTCACGATGAAGCGCTGGGTGAAGGTCGAGCTGCCGAGCGTCAAACGCGCGACGTACACGCCCGGCGGGACCGCCGGTCCGTCGTTCGGGCCTTGATAGGATTTTTTCGCGGCACCATACCATTTGACCGGGCCGTCGATCGTCCAATCCCACACGAAGCGGTTCAGTCCGACCTTGTTCGGAATCCACGGTTCCTGTTTTTTGTGGACTTCGTGCGTCCCCTTATAGGTGCGGATCACCTTCCCGGAAGCATCGACGATCTCGAGCTCCGGCGGCGTCTTTTGCTCGGCGCTCTGATAGTAGTCGATCATCGCGCCGGTTGGCGGATTGTCCGCGGCGTAGTTTGTGTAGACGCCCTCGTCGTCTTCACGCGTATTGTATTGATAGGACACGCGAACGGGGAACATGTAATCGCCGTGCGCGATTGCCGTCTGCAACTGCTGGATCGGCGTCATGTCGTCCATGATGTACGCCGCACGGCCGTGCGTCGCGATCACCAAGTCGTCGAACTGCTGCTGCATGCGGATGTCGTGCACCGAGACCGTCGGCAAGTCGTTCTTGAACGACTTCCACGACGCACCGCCGTCGTACGAAATCCAGATACCTTCCTCGGTTCCGAGATAGACCAAATTCGGATTGCGGATGTCGGCCGCGATCGAACGCGCCCATTGATCGTCGGGAAGACCGTTCGTGATCGTGGTCCAGGTTTTCCCGAAATCGTGCGTGACGAACACGTACGGCTTGTTGTCGCCGGTGTAATGCCCGTCGTTGATCGCGTACGCGGTACCGTCGACGAGCGGCGAGGGAGAGATGGAAGCGAAGCGTCCGAACTGCGGAGCCCCCGGCGGGGTAACGTTGTGCCAGTGCGCTCCGCCGTCGAGCGTGAGCTGAATCAGTCCGTCGTCGGTGCCGACCCAAATCTCGCCTTTGTGGACGCGCGAACCCTCGATGTCGAGAATCGTGTCGCTCTCTTCCGCGCCCGAGACGTCATGGGTGATCGGTCCGCCCGAAGGCGCTTGATGATCCTTGACGTTGCGGGTGAGATCCGGGCTGATGATCTTCCAATGCAGCCCGCGATCCGTGCTTTGGAAGAGCACGTTGCCGCCGGTCCAGGCGATGTGGCCGTCCCAGGGCGCAAAGGCGATTGGCGTCTCCCAATTCCAGCGGACCTTCGCAATGCGGTTGTCGAAGCCTTCCGCGGCAAGCTGCAGATACGGTTGCACGAACCAGCCGTCTTTGGTGACTTTGTTGACGACCGTGATCGAACCGTTTTCGGAGTCGGCCCAAATATAGTTTGGGTCGACCGGATCGGGGACCGCCCACTCGCCGTCGCCGCCCGCAACCGCAATCCACGCCTTGTTTTGAATACCGGACGGATCTTGCGTGTTGTTGGGGGCGCACCAGGCGTTGTTGTCCTGCAGGCCGACGCACACCCAGTACGGATTTTCGTTCGAGAGACCGACGCGATAGATTTGCGCGATCGGCAGGTTGGCCGAGAAGAACCAATTCTCTCCGCCGTCGAGCGTGAGCGCGTAGCCGCCGTCCTCACCGGTGATGATGCGGGTGGGATCGTTTGGCGCGATCCAGATCGCGTGATAGTCGACGTGGACGCTGTCGGCGATCGCCTTGAACGTCTTCCCGCCATCGGTCGATTTGGAGAGCATCATCGACACACCGTAGACGACGTCAGGGTTCTTCGGATCGACCGCGATGTGGGTGAAATAGAACGGACGCTGATCGACCAGCGTGTTGTCCGAAACCATCTTCCAATGGCTGCCGCCGTCGTCGGAGCGCCAGAGAATGCCTTGCGTCGATTCGATCAGCGCATAGACGCGGTTGCCGTCACTGGGCGCGACGGCGAGTCCGATGCGCCCGGTCGTATCGGTCGGAAGACCGTTGCCCTCGAGCTTCTTCCAGGTCCGTCCGCCGTCGGTCGATTTGTACAAGCCGTCCTGAGGACCGCCGCTGCGAAACGTCCACGGACGCCGTTGAAATTGCCAAATCCCGGCGTACATCACGCTCGGGTCCTGCGAATCCATCGCCAGATCGGATGCGCCCGCCTCGGGACCGGTGTAGAGCGTCTTGCTCCAGGTCTTGCCGCCGTCCCAAGTCACGTAAACACCGCGCTCGGTGCTGTCGTTGAAGACGTCCCCTTGCGCCCCGACGATCACGTGGTTGTGATCGCGCGGATCGACCAGAATACGCGAAATGTATTTCGTCGCCGCCAGGCCCATGTTGGTCCAATGCTCGCCGCCGTCGGTCGTCTTGTAGACACCGTCGCCGTAGCTCACGTCGTTACGCGGATTGTCCTCGCCCGTTCCGACCCAAACGACGTTGTTGTCGGTGGGGTCGATCGTGACCGCCCCGATCGCCGAGACCGGCTCCTTGGCAAAAACCGGGTCCCAGGTCTGGCCGCTGTCCTCGCTCTTCCACACGCCTCCGCCGGCGCTGCCGACGTAGTAGAGCTTCGGATCGGTCGCCGACCCGGCAACCGCCGCAACCCGGCCGCCCGCCGCGGCCGGCCCGATCTCGCGCCAGTTCATGTTGCTGAAGGGCGGACCCGGCGTGGGAGTGGGCGAGGGGGTCGGAGTCGGTTTGCCCGGCTTGGGCGGCGCCGGGCTCGTTGACGGTGAGGGTTGTACCGCAGCCGTCTGCGCCAGCGCGGTGCCCGTCATGAGCATCACGATCGAGCACGCCAAAAAACCAGCGAAGCGAACCTTCACGAACGGGACCTCCCTAGAAAATGGAAGCAGCGAGAGCGAAACGCACCGAGGGTGTGCCGTCCGCAGCCGCGGTCCCAAACTCCTGCGCGCGCGCGATCAAAGAAGCATCAGAGTCTACCGTTTGGCGTTCTTTGCCTCATATTTCGGAATGTTGACGTTGTATGCGTACCATTCTGAGACGGCAATACCGGCGCACAAGATAAGGAAGACGAGTATCGCCCCGATTGCCCAGGCGCGCCGCGCCTTCGGCGACATTCCATTCATACACAGGGGATATGGCGGGCCTCGCCGGAAACCCCGCCCTCCATGAGCCGATGCCGCGCCCCGTTCCTGGCGGGACTCGTCTTCATGTGTGGAGCGTTTTTCCCCGCGCCCGCCCCCGCGGCGACGCGACCGGTTCCCGCAACCCCGGCGAGTATTGCCGTGTACGCCAACATCCTACGCCAGTACAATCCCGAAATGCCGGAGTGGCAGAGCAAGGATCTGGCCCGCCATCTGCTCTTGACGGCGGCACGCTGGAAGATCGATACCAACATGCTGGCGGCGATCGTGACCGTCGAGTCGAGCTGGCATACGCACGCGGTTTCGTATGCCGGCGCGATCGGGCTAGGCCAGCTGATGCCGGGGACGGCCGCGACGCTCGGAGTCAACCCGCGCGATCCGGCGGAGAATCTGCAAGGCGCCGCGCGCTATCTGCGCGGTTTGCTCGAGCGCTTCGGCTCGAATCCCAATCGTTACACGCTGGTCTTTGCCGCGTACAACGCCGGACCGGAGGCGGTAAAACGATACGGCGGCGTACCGCCCTATTACGAAACGCAGCACTACGTGATCAGAGTGCTGCGCGCATGGAACGCGCTGCGCAGCGCGGTGCATCTGCCGCGCAGCGTCTTCGCGGCGGCGCCGCATCCGCACGCGGCCGACATCGATTACTGGCTCGACGACGGGCGTTGAGCGAGCAACGCCTCAACCGCCTCACCGAACGCGCGACCCTCTCGGATACGCAGCGCCGCCGCACCCGCATTTCGTGCCGCGTCGACATCGCTCTGTTTGTCACCGATGACCGCGATCTCCGATGGATCCAGTTGCCATGCGCGCGCCGCATCGAAGACGAGCTTGGGCTTCGGTTTGCGGCATTCACAACCGTCATCCGGGCCGTGCGGGCAGATGAACCACCCGTCGAACGGGCCTAGGAGTTCCTCGATGCGCGCGTTCACGGCTCGCATCTGCGAGTCGGTGATCATCCCGCGCCCAACGCCGCTTTGATTGGTCAGCACGCCGACTCGTAATCCGGCGGCGCGGAGACGTTCGATCGCCTCCGCGGCCCCTTCGACGAGTTGCACCAGCGCGGGGTCGCCGTTATACGGAACGTCGATGACGATCGTGCCGTCGCGATCGAGGAGGACGCCCCGAATCACGTTGATACGTAGACTTCCGCGCCCTTCTCGAGGAACTCCTTACTCTTCTCGGCCATGCCGCGCTCGGCGTATTCGCGCACCTCTTGCGTGATCTTCATCGAGCAGAAGTGCGGCCCGCACATTGAACAGAAGTGCGCGATCTTTGCGCCCGGCGCCGGCAGCGTTTCATCGTGAAACTCCCGCGCGGTCTCCGGATCGAGCGCGAGTTCGAATTGATCTTCCCACCGGAATTCGAACCGCGCTTTCGAGAGAACGTCGTCCCAATGGCGCGCGCGGGGGTGGCCTTTTGCAAGGTCCGCCGCGTGGGCAGCGATCTTGTAGGCGATCACGCCGTCCTTGACGTCCTTCTTGTTCGGCAATCCGAGGTGCTCTTTCGGCGTCACGTAGCAGAGCATCGCCGTGCCGTACCAGCCGATCATCGCCGCGCCGATTGCACTGGTAATGTGATCGTAGCCGGGGGCAATATCGGTCACCAGCGGTCCGAGCGTGTAGAACGGCGCTTCGTGACAGATCGCGAGCTGCTTGTCCATGTTCTCTTTGATCAGATGCATCGGCACGTGACCGGGGCCTTCGATCATCACCTGCACGTCGTGTTTCCACGCGATCGCGGTCAGCTCGCCGAGCGTTTCGAGTTCGGCAAATTGCGCGGCGTCGTTCGCGTCGGCCGTGCACCCCGGCCGCAGTCCGTCGCCGAGCGAGAACGAGATATCGTACGTCTTCATGATTTCGCAGATATCTTCGAAGTGCGTGTAGAGAAAATTCTCACGGTGATGCGCCAGGCACCACTTGGCTAGAATCGATCCTCCACGCGAGACGATCCCGGTGACGCGGTTCGCGGTCAGCGGCACATATTGCAAGAGCACGCCGGCGTGGATAGTGAAATAATCGACGCCTTGCTCCGCCTGTTCGATCAGCGTGTCTCGATAGATCTCCCACGTGAGCTCTTCGGCTTTGCCCTCGACTTTCTCGAGCGCTTGATAGATCGGCACCGTGCCGATCGGGACCGACGAATTGCGCACGATCCATTCACGCGTTTCGTGAATGTTCTTGCCGGTCGAGAGATCCATGACCGTGTCGGCTCCCCAGCGCGTCGCCCACGTCATCTTCTCGACCTCTTCGTCGATACTCGACGTTACCACTGAATTACCGATGTTGGCGTTGATCTTCACCAGAAAGTTTCGCCCGATGATCATCGGCTCGCTCTCCGGATGGTTGACGTTGGCCGGAATGATTGCGCGCCCGCGCGCCACTTCATCTCGTACGAACGCCGGTTCGACCCCCTCGCGGATCGCGATGAATTCCATCTCCGCCGTGATCTCGCCACGCCGCGCGTAGTGCATCTGCGTGACGTTCGGCCCGCCGCTGCGCGCGTCGATCCACGGTTTGCGCAACTTCGGGAGCCCACGTTTGAGGTCGACGGTGAAGTGCGGATCGGTATAGGGTCCGCTCGTATCATATACGGCATGCGCCGTTCCGTCGGTGAGCGCAATTTCACGCACGGGCACGCGAATCGAGGGATCGCGACCCGAGATGTAACGCTTCATGGTTCTCCTCTCCTATGCCGGCATTACCCGGACCAGTCATGGCGGTCGGCGCGCGATGCGCCCTCTCAGCCTGCCCGTTCGCAAGCTCCCGCAATACGGCAAAGGCTACGACGCGGCCGTGGCGCTTCCCCCGGGCGGTGACCGTGGTATTTTTTCCCTGAGCCGAACGACTGAAGGGGGTCGAAGCAGCCAATCGAACGGGTGACTTCAGAGAGCCCGTCTGTCCGAGGAGCACCGTTATGAAGGCCCTTTGCGCTTCGCTTCTTACCGTGCTTTTGGCCGCGGTGCCGTTGACTGCGTCGCCCGCCGATAACACCGAGACGCTCCAGAACATGAAGGGAGCCGTCACCTACGGAGCTCAGCCGCGACCGACGACACGGCTCGCGGTCAAGGCGACTACCACCCTGGGCGGCAGCGACTACGCCGCCACCGGCGCGAATTCGCTCGCGACGATCACGCTTCCGGACAGCTCGCAAATCGAGATGGCTTCGAACAGCCAGGTCCAGATGACGTCGTTTACCCAGACGAACATCGCGCACGCGCGATTCGTCGTCGTCGGCAAGATGCGATTTACCGTCAACCATCCGGCGGGCGCGCAGGCCGACTACCATTTCCAGACGACCACCGGCGAGATTGCCGTGCGCGGCACGGTCGGAGACATCTTCGCGAGTCCCAACGGTTTACAGGTCAACGTGTACGCCGTCAGCAACGCCGCGTTGCCGGTACAAGTCACGCTGGTGAACGGTCAAGTCTTCACGCTCGCCGCCGGACAATCGCTGGTAGCGAGCGCTGCCGCTGCCGGCGCGGTAACCGCGTCGGTGACCAGCGTGTCGCAGTCGATGTTTACGCCGTTCAGTGAGCTTGGCGCGCCGGCGAACGCGGGCAGCCTCGGGATCACCGCGACCACCGCCACCACCGCGACGACGGCGGCCGCAACCTCGACCGCGATTACGACGGCAGCCGCCGGGGCGGTCGGCGCAGCCGCTGCCGTAACGACGATCTCGAACAGCAGCACCAAGGCAACACCCGCGCCTACGCCTACGCCCACGCTCCCTCCAACGCCCACACCGTCCCCGATGCCGAGCACGACCTCGGTACCGATCACGGTGAACAAAGCCGCGCCCAGCCGTCCGGGAAATAGCGTGCCGAGTATGTTTCCGCGCCCCGGAGCGCGACCGACACCGCCGGGTATCTAGCCGATACTGCTTCGCTATCTGATCCTCGGCGGCGCCCAACTTGCGGTTGGCGCCGCCGCTATTTTTGCGCGCTACGCGTTGACCGGAGCTGCGCCGCTTGCCGTCGCAGCAGCGCGGATGTGCATCGCCGCGACGGCACTGCTTGCGCTGCGCGCATTCGATCGGAAAAGCGAACGCACGAGCCGCGGTCAACGCACGATCCTTTGGTGCGCCGGCGTCGCCCTGGCGCTCCACTTTGCCACCTGGATCGCCTCACTCGACTACACCACCGTCGCGATTTCCACGCTGCTGGTTTCCGCCTCGCCCTTGTGGACCGCCCTCTACGACGGACTGGTTCGACGCCGGCGCTTTCCGCTCACGGTCCCGCTCGCGTTCGTGGCCGCCACGCTGGGCTTGATACTGATCACGAGTTCGCACCACAGCGCGCCGCCCTATCCCGGACATGCGACCCTGGGAGCGCTGCTCGCGCTGCTCGGTAGCGTGGCCTTTGCGGCCTATCTCCTGCTCGTGCGCGAGGTACGCAGCGTGTTGCGCACGCGCACGATCGTGCTCAACACCTACACCTGCGCCGCGATCGTACTGGTTCTCGCCGCCGCAGTCGCACATCAGGGGCCGCCGGCGCTTCACTCCACTACCGCCTGGGGCGGAATTTTGGCGATGGCGCTGGTTTCGCAGCTCTTGGGTCACACCGGCATGAACGCCGCGCTGCGCTGGTTCTCCCCGAGCGCGGTCTCGTTCTCCACCCTCCTCGAGCCCGTGATCGCGGCATTTCTCGCGCTGCTGCTCTTCGGCGAGCAGCTCTCCGGTCTCGCGATCGCCGGCGCCATACTGCTCCTAGGGGCGATTGGCTTGGCAATTTGGACTGCTCCGGACTGATAATCGGCCCGATCCATTAGCAAGGGATTCCCCGCTCCCGCGGAATGCCCGAAGCATGAAAACCGATCCTGATCCGCAGGAGACCCAGGAGTGGCTCGAATCGATGCGCGCGGTCGTCGCGGTCGAAGGACCGGATCGTGCGCGCGAACTGCTCGAGCGGCTCGTCGATGAAGCGCAGCGCGGCGGCGCGCATGTGTCACTCGGCCTGGAAACGCCGTACGTCAATACGATTCCGCCGAATAAAGAGCCGCCGATGCCGGGCGACCCCGAGCTGGAAGCGCGGCTCCGGCACTACGTGCGCTGGAACGCGATGGCGATGGTCGTGCGCGCGAACAAAGTGAGTTCGGAGCTCGGCGGGCACGTGGCAACCTTTGCATCGGCCGCGACGCTTTACGACGTCGGCTTCAATCACTTCTTCCGTGCTCCGTCCGAAACGTTCGGCGGCGACATGGTCTTCTTTCAGGGTCACAGTTCACCCGGTATTTACGCGCGCGCGTTTCTCGAAGGACGCATCACGCACGAGCAACTCGAGAACTTTCGGCAAGAGGTCGACCACAAAGGCATTTCGTCGTATCCGCACCCGTGGCTGATGCCGGACTTCTGGCAATATCCGACGGTCTCGATGGGCCTGGGGCCGATCATGTCGATCTATCAGGCGCACTTCATGCGCTACGTCCACGATCGGGGTTTTCGTGATACGACCGGGCGAAAAGTGTGGGCGTTCGTCGGCGACGGTGAAACCGACGAGCCCGAAACGCTGGGGGCGATCTCACTCGCCGGACGGGAAAAGCTCGACAACCTGATCTGGGTGATCAACGCGAACCTCCAGCGTCTGGACGGACCGGTGCGCGGCAACGGCAAGATCATCCAAGAGCTCGAGCGCGTCTTCCGCGGCGCCGGTTGGAACGTCATCAAAGTCATTTGGGGCAGCGGTTGGGACAAGCTGCTCGATAACGACGCAAGCGGACGGCTCGTACAATTGATGAACGAGACGGTCGACGGCGATTATCAGACGTACAAATCGCGCAACGGCAAATACGTGCGCGACGAGTTCTTCGGCCGCTATCCGGAAACCGCGGCGCTGGTCGCCGATTGGAGCGACGACGAGATTTGGGCGCTGATGCGCGGCGGACACGATCCGGTCAAGGTGTATGCCGCCTACAAGGCCGCGGTCGAACACACGGGCGAGCCGACGGTCATTCTCGCCAAGACGATCAAGGGCTACGGCATGGGCGACGCCGGCGAAGGGCTCAACATCGCGCACCAAGCCAAGAAGATGGACGTGGAAGATATGCGGGCGTTCCGCGATCGCTTCTATCTGCCGATCAGCGACGCGGAGATTCCGAACGTCCCGTTTTATCATCCGCCGGAAGACTCCGAGGAGATGCGCTACTTACGCGAACGGATCAAGGCGCAAGGGTCGCTGCCGCAGCGCCGCCGCAAATCCGAATCGCTTGCCGTTCCCGAGCTTTCCGCCTTCGATGCGCAACTGCAGAGCACGGGCGATCGCGAAATCTCCACCACGATGGCATTCGTGCGGATTCTCAACACGGCGACGCGTGATGCGACCATCGGTCCGCGCATCGTGCCGATCGTCGCCGACGAATCGCGCACGTTCGGCATGGAGGGGATGTTCCGGCAACTCGGCATCTATTCGTCGATCGGTCAACTCTATCACCCGCAAGACGCCGAGCAGCTGATGTGGTACCGCGAGGACAAGCACGGCCAGATTCTTCAAGAAGGTATCAACGAGGCCGGTGCGATCTCGTCCTGGATTGCCGCCGGCACCTCGTATTCCAACCACGATCTGCCGATGGTCCCGTTCTACATCTTTTACTCGATGTTCGGATTTCAGCGCGTCGGCGACCTGGCGTGGGCGGCCGGCGACTCGCGCACCCGCGGTTTCCTGCTCGGCGGAACGTCCGGCCGCACGACGCTCAACGGCGAAGGACTTCAGCACGAGGACGGACACAGCCAAGTCTTCGCATCGTTCATTCCGAATTGCCGCAGCTACGACCCCACCTACGGATACGAAGTCGCGGTGATCATCCAGGACGGCCTGCGGCGCATGCTGACCGAGCAAGAAGACGTGTATTATTACATCACGCTCCTCAACGAGAACTATACGCACCCGGCGATGCCTCAGGGCGCGGCCGACGGCATCCTGCGCGGCATCTACTTGCTGCGGGACGGCGGCAAGGCGGCGAAGAATCAGCCGCGCGTCCAACTGATGGGCTGCGGCGCGATCCTGCGCGAAGTGTTGGCCGCAGCCGATCTGCTCGCCGGCGACTGGAACGTTGCAAGCGACGTGTGGAGCGTAACCAGTTTCAACGAGCTGGCACGGGACGGGGTGGAATGTGCGCGCCAGAACCTGTTCCATCCCGAAGCCAAGCCGCGCGTACCATACGTTGCGAGCAGCCTAGCCGGACGCGACGGTCCGGTCGTTGCTTCCACCGACTACATCCGGCTGTTCGCCGAATCGATCCGCCCGCATTTGGGTGGCCGGCGCTACGCCACGCTCGGGACCGACGGATACGGCCGCAGTGACTACCGGCGCAAATTGCGCGCGTTCTTCGAAGTCGACCGTCACTACGTCGCGGCCAGCGCGCTGCACGCGCTCGCGCAGGAGGGGACGATCGATGCGAGCGTGGTGAGCAAGGCGATCGCCAAGTATGGTATCGATCCGGCCAAAGCCAATCCGGTAACGGTGTAAACGGTCATGGCTGATACGCTCGAAGTCCGCGTCCCCGACATCGGTGATTTCAAGGACGTGCCGGTAATCGAAGTCCTGGTCAAGCCGGGCGATCGCATCAAGAAAGACGATTCGCTCGTCACGCTCGAGAGCGAAAAGGCGTCGATGGAAGTGCCGAGCGAGCGCGAGGGCGTGGTGAAAGACGTCAGCGTGAAGGTCGGCGACAGAGTTTCGAAAGGTACCGTGCTGCTGACGCTGGAGGGTGCGCCCGCCGGGCGGGCTCCTCAGGATGACAAAGCGCATCACGCCGAGGTGCAACCCGAAGAGTCGCCTCGAAGCGCGGGTGCGCAAACCATCGAGCTGCGCGTTCCCGATCTCGGCGATTTCAAAGACATTCCGGTCATCGACGTCTTGGTCAAGCCGGGCGATCGCATCGAAAAAGAAGCGCCGCTCGTGACGCTCGAATCCGAAAAAGCCTCGATGGACATTCCCGCGAGCGCCGGCGGCACGATCGAAGACGTGCGCGTGAAAGCGGGCGACAAAGTCTCACGAGGAACGGTGATCGCTACGATCGTCGCCCCGAGCGTGGGCGGTCCGTCGTCCTTCGAGACGCCCGCTGCGCGGGCTCCTCAGGATGACGTGCCCCAGCCGCCAAAAGCGCCATCGAACGGCATCATTCACGCAAGTCCGGCGATTCGCCGGTTCGCGCGCGAGCTCGGCGTCGATCTCCACGGGGTGAGCGGGAGCGGTCCGCACGGACGCGTCACCCGCGAAGACGTGCAGGGCTTCGTCAAACGCGCGCTCACGCAAAGCGGCGCGAGCGCCGGCACGGCAACGTTTGCGGGTCTGCCGGCGTGGCCGAAAGTCGACTTCGCACAATACGGGCCGATCGAGCGCAAGCCGCTGCCGCGAATCAAGAAGTTTTCTGGACCGAATCTCCATCGCAATTGGCTGCAGATCCCGCATATCACAAATTACGACGAAGCCGACATTACCGATCTGGAAGTCTTTCGGAACGAAGTGAACGCGGAGCAGAGTAAGACGGGCGCTGCGAAACTGACGATGCTCGCCTTTCTGATCAAAGCATCGGTAGCTGCGTTGGCGCGCTATCCCGACTTTAATACCTCGCTCGACGGCGAAGAGTTGGTCTACAAACGATACTACAACGTCGGCTTCGCCGCCGACACGCCGAACGGCTTGGTCGTTCCCGTGCTCAAGGACGCCGATAAGAAAGGCTTGCTCGAGATCGCGCGAGAGAGCGCGGAACTTGCGGCCAAAGCGCGCGACGGCAAGCTCGGCATGGCGGAGATGCAGGGCGGAACGTTCACGATCTCATCGATCGGCGGCATCGGCGGCACGCAGTTCACGCAGATCGTGAACGCACCCGAAGTCGCGATCCTCGGCGCGACGCGCGCGGCCACCAAACCGGTTTGGGACGGCAGTGCGTTCGTGCCGCGGCTGATCCTCCCGATCAGCGTGAGTTACGATCATCGGGTCATCGACGGCGCAGGAGCTGCGCGATTCCTCGTATATCTCGCGTCGCTCCTGCGCGATTTTCGCCGCGTGTCGTTGTAGAAGCCCTTATGGCTTCGGGCTTGCGTACATCTGCCGGCGAAGAGCCGGGAGGTGGGGGGTTACGCCAGGTCGCGCCGTCAGCAAACTTGGCGAAGAGCTTTTGAGAAGTCACGACGAACCCTCCGTATTGTGAAGGAAGAGACCTCGGACGGCATCGCCTTCCTCACCGAACGCATCGATGCGGTCGAGCGCGAGCGCGACGCGTTGCTCGAGCGCTCGCAACTGCTCGAGCAGCTCGCGCGCTCGTTCGTCGACGTCATTGCCGCTCGGGACGAGCGGGAACTCGCCTCCCAGGCGCTACGTGCGGCGGTCGTCGGCCTCGGTTTTACCCGCTCGATCTGGTTTCGAATCGAAGGCGCACATGCGATGAGCGCGCTCTACGAACTCGACGGTCCGAGCGTCACCGAATCGGAGTACGGCGGCACTTTGCCCGAAGGGTCGACGCTTTACCGCGTGACTACCGGCGACAGCGACATCGTTACCGGATGGGCGAGCGACGCGGACGCGCCATTGTTCGATACACGGCGACGCTTTGCCGCGGCGTCGGTGCGCGCGGGGTCCGGCGATGCGTATCTCTTCTACGCCGACGGATCCAACGACCGCGGCGGATCGAGCTGGAGCCTCAACTCAATGCGGGAGCTGGCGCTGCATGCCTCGTTCGCGCTCGAACGCATGAGGCTCTCAGCCGAACTCGAACGCCTCGCGATGCACGACTCGCTCACCGGATTGTTCAACCGGCGCGCCTTGATGGAACGATTGGCGGCCGAGCTGCGCACGATCAATCGCACCGGCGAAACGCTCGCCTTCGCAATGATCGACATCGACGATTTCAAGCACATCAACGACACTCGCGGCCATGCCGGAGGCGACGCCGCGCTGGTGACGGTCGCAACCGTGCTTCGCACGCAAACGCGCGACATCGACGTGCCCGCTCGTTTCGCAGGCGACGAATTCTCGCTCATTCTTCCGCGCACCGATCGAGACGCCGCGCAGGCTGCACTCAAGCGTATCCTCGACGCACTCCGCACTCATGCCCTTTCGGCCTCGATCGGCGCCGCATTTGCGACGCCGGGAATGCCCCCGAGCGAACTGATGCGCCGCGCCGACGACGCAGTCTACCAGGCTAAGGCCGCGGGCAAGAATTGCTATTGCCTGGCCGATTGACGCTCGTAGCGATCGCACAGCTCGCGAGCATGCTCGAGCACGCCCGCACATAAAGAAAGCGGCTCGATCAGGTCGACCGCGTCGCCCCAGGTAACCAGATGTGAAATGGCCGCGCGTTCGCTCATGAAATCGACACAGAGGAGACGGTCCCCGCCGCGATCAATCCAACGCGTCGGCCAAAAGCCGGTAATCATGTCGACCGCGTCGCGCCGCACGCGCAGCGTCACGGGGAAGTGCTCCAGGCCCTCGCGCATCCGCTCCGAACTCGTGCGCCAGTACGCGTCGAGGTCGAAGGCCGCATCGCGCTCGAACCGTTCGCCGCGTTCGCGCACGTCACACATTCGCTCGACGCGAAAGCTGCGATAGCCCTCCGCCGTTCGCGCGACCAGATACCACACGCCCGCTTTAGAAACCAGCCCGTACGGCTCGACACCACGAGTCGTGCGCGCCTTTTGCCGGTCTTCGTAGACGATCTCGAGGCAGCGATCGTCCCACACCGCGCGGCGCAGCAATGCAAGCCGCTCGAGCGGCGGATCACTCTGATACCAGCGGCGCTGATCGATATGAATGCGGCCGCGCGCCTTTTCCGCCGCCTTGCGCTGCACGTCGGAGAATCCGCCGCGAAGCTTCTCGAGCGCGCGGTCCAGGTTGGCGCCCAAGCCAAGGTCGGCGAGGATCGCCGAACCGGAGATGAAGAGCGCGCGGACTTCGTCCTCGGCGAAGTGCGTGAGCGCCTTGCGGTATCCGTCGGCAAGTGCGATGCCGCCGTCGGGGCCACGCTCCGCGTAGACGGGCACGCCCGAAGCGCAAAGCGCATCGACGTCGCGGTAGATCGTGCGCTCGCAGACCTCGAGGCGTTTCGCCAAGTCGCGGGCGGTCCGGCGCGGAGCCGATTGGAGCAAGAGCAGCAGCGAGACGAGCCGGTCAGCCTTCATATCCGCAGCCTCGCAAACTTGACAGCAGGTGTCAAGTATGGGCTGCTAGGATCGAAATATGAGTAAAGCAACGGGTATCGACGCCGTCTATTATTCCGTGCGCGACGTCGCGCGCGCGAGCGCGTTCTATAAAACGCTGCTGGACGTGAGCGAAACCGTCTGGGAGAGCGAACACGGCGCCGAGTACGTCCTGGCCGATGGAACGGCATTCGGCATCGGCAAGCTCGCTGAGCACCGCGCCTCGGGGTGCGTGCTTTTCGCCGTGCCCGACCTCGAGGCGCTGCGCGGCCGCGTCGCGCAGCTCGGCGGAACGCTCGACGGTGAGGTGCGCACGCTACCGGTCTGCGTGCAGCAGTGGTGCTTCGATCCGGACGGCAACTCGTTCGTGCTCCATCAGCGCACGGTCTGAACGCCGACGATCCTCGACTTGAGCAGTCGCGCGCCGACGCGCGCGAGCAAGAGTCCGGCGAGGGCGGCGTACGCTAAGGGAAGCGCGTCGTCCATCGTTCGGGCCGGCCTGAGCGCGCTCACCCCAATGCCGAGCAGAATGGAGGCGCCGGCGATGAGACTGCGGCTTCCGTGGAGGATCCCGACGTAGCGCTCGTGCGGGTCGAGCTGATTCCAGCGCGCACGTACCCCGATCGAGTAGAGCACGCCTATCGCCAAGCCGCTAAGACCTTGGATGAGGAAATACACGAGAAAAGTCCAGATCTTGTCGAAATCGCTTTGTACGTGCACGAAGACCTGCACGAAATAGACCATCAGGCCGAGCGTCGAGAGCAAGAAGAAATTCAACACGATCGTGTACGGCCGCACCACGAAGTACACCGAAAATAGACGCTGGTGGTTGTACCAGATCGACGCAATCACGGCGTATGTCCACACGTATGCGACCATCCACCACGTATTGCGGATGAGCTCGGTGACGTGCTGTGGAATCACGAGGGTGAGGCTGAGGAGTGCGAGGCTGAACCCGATGACCACGTCGGAGAACGATTCCAACCGGTGGACTAAGCGCTCGTCACGCTCGTGCGTCGGCACGTGTCGCTAGTTCGAGTGATGCCGTAGCTGGCGCAAGACGTATTGTAATATCCCGCCGTGGCGATAGTACTCGGCTTCGTCGGGCGTATCGATCCGTACCAGCACCTTGAACTGCACCGATTTGCCGGTTTTCGGATCGGTCGCGCGCACGTGTGCGTGCATGCGCGGGGTGATGCCATGCTCGATACCGCTGATGTCGTAGAACTCCTCGCCGGTCAAGGCATAGGTCGAGCGATCCGCCCCGGCTTCGAACTGCAACGGGAGCACGCCCATCCCGATCAGATTGCTGCGGTGAATGCGCTCGAACGATTCGGCGATCACCGCCTTCACACCCAACAGATACGGGCCTTTGGCTGCCCAATCGCGCGAAGATCCCGAACCGTACTCCTTGCCGGCAAGCACGATGAGCGGGGTACCTTCTTCCTTATACTTCATCGCCGCATCGTAGATCGACATCTGCTCGTTCGAAGGAAGATGGCGGGTCACGCCGCCCTCGACACCGGGGACGAGCTGGTTGCGCAAGCGCACGTTGGCAAACGTGCCGCGCACCATCACCTCGTGATTGCCGCGCCGCGCGCCGTATGAGTTGAAATCCTTCGGCTCGATGCCGTGCGCGATCAGATACTTGGCGGCGGGTGAGGTTTTGGCGATGTTGCCGGCCGGCGAGATATGATCGGTCGTGATCGAATCGCCAAAGACCGCCAGCGCGCGCGCTTTCTTGATATCGTCAAGCGGCGCGGGCGCTTCGGGCATATTCTCGAAATACGGCGGCAGCTTCACGTATTCCGATTTCGGATCCCACGCGTAGCGTTCGCTGGGAGCCACCTGCAGCTTCGACCAATGTTCGTCGCCTTTGAAAACGTCGGCGTAGCGTTTCTTGAACATGTCGTCGTTTACACACGCCGTGACGGTCTTGGCAATCTCGTCGTTGGACGGCCACACGTCGCTCAAATAGACGGGCTTTCCGTCGCGGCCCGTACCGAGCGGCTCGCTCGTCAAATCGACGTCCATGCGCCCGGTGAGCGCATACGCGACGACCAGCGGCGGCGAGGCCAAGTAGTTCGCGCGCACCTGCGGATGGATGCGCCCCTCGAAATTGCGGTTACCCGAGAGTACGGCCGCAACGATCAAATCCTGTTCGGCAACGGTTTCGGCGACGTCGGCGGGCAGCGGGCCGGAATTCCCGATGCACGTGGTGCAGCCGTAGCCGACGATGTTGAAGCCGAGCTCGTCGAGATACGGCTGTAATCCGGCTTTGGCCAGATAGTCGGTCACGACTTTCGATCCCGGCGCGAGCGACGTCTTGACCCACGGCTGGCTGCGCAGGCCGCGCTCGACCGCGTTCTTCGCAAGCAAACCGGCGCCGATCAGCACCGACGGGTTCGAGGTGTTCGTGCACGAGGTGATCGCGGCGATCACGACCGCGCCGTCGCTCACGTCTTTCTTGGTGAGCGCGATCGTCGCGGTCTGGCTCCCGCCTTCGCCTTGCCAGCGCGAGACCGCACCGTTCTTACCTTCGCGCGCTTCCATCCACTCGTCCATCGCGGCGTTGAACGTGCGCTTCACGTCGCCCAAACTCACGCGATCCTGCGGACGGCGCGGACCGGCAAGATTCGGCTCGACGCCGGCCAGGTCGAGATGCAGCACGTCGGTATATTCGGCGTCAGGCATCGCATCCGTGCGGAAAAGCCCCTGCGCCTTCGCATACGCTTCGACCAGCGCGACGTGTTCGGGCGCGCGTCCGGTCAAACGCAGATACTCGAGCGTGCGGTCGTCGATCGGAAAGATCGCACAGGTCGACCCGAATTCGGGCGACATGTTGCCGATCGTCGTGCGATCGGCCACCGGCAGCGAGGAGAGTCCCTTGCCGAAGAACTCGACGAACTTGCCGACCACGCCCTTCTTGCGAAGCATCTCGGTAATCGTGAGCACCAGATCGGTGGCGGTGACGCCTTCGCGCAACTTGCCTTCGAGCCGCACGCCGATCACCTCGGGAATGAGCATCGTCACCGGTTGACCCAGCATCGCCGCTTCGGCCTCGATGCCGCCGACGCCCCAGGCCAGCACGCCCACGCCGTTGACCATCGTGGTGTGGGAATCGGTCCCTACCGCGGTGTCGGGATACGCGAGCGCGTTCTTCGCATCGAAGGCAAGGCCCGCGCCGCCGCCGCCGAAGACGACGCGCGCGAGATACTCGATGTTCACCTGATGCACGATGCCGGTGTCCGGCGGCACGGCGCGGAAACCGTCGAGCGCCGACTGCCCCCATTTCAAAAACGCGTAGCGCTCGCGATTGCGTTCGAATTCCAGCTCCGCATTTTTCTGAAGCGCGTCGTTCGAGCCGAAGTAATCGATCTGCACCGAGTGATCGATGACCAGCTCGACGGGCTGCAACGGATTGATCGCTTTCGGATCGCCGCCCATCGCCGCCATCGCATCGCGCATCGCGGCCAGATCCACGACGCACGGCACACCGGTAAAGTCTTGCAAGAGCACGCGCGCCGGGCGAAACGCGATCTCTTTTTCGGATTGCTCGCGTGGATTCCAGCGCGCCAGTGCTTCGATGTCGGCCCGCGTAACCGAACGCCCGTCTTCGAAACGAAGCAGATTCTCGAGCAGAATCTTCAAGCTGTAGGGCAAGCGCGCAAGCTTGGTGAGTCCGGCTTTTTCGACGGCGTCCAGACGGTAATACGTGTACGTGCGCTCGCCGGCGTGCAGCGTACCGACCGCATCGAAGCTTTTGACGTTCTGATTCATGGCAATAGGCGTATTTTGGGATCGCGCTCGGCGTAGCCTTCGATTGCCAGATGCAGTTCGCCGGACAAAAGTCGCCAGAGCGGATCACCCACGAGCGCCAAACGCCAGTGCGAGAGTTCGAGCGCGCGCTCGAAACTCGCGCGGTCACCGGGCGCCTCCCGTGCCACGCGATCGAGTGCCGCCCGCGGCACGAGCAGGCTCTGGGGAAGCTCGTGCTCCCGGGCGATTTCACCGACCAGGACGCCCATCATTGCCGCCAGCGTGTCGCGGCTGGGCCCGAGCGGGCGTGCCGGACGCTCCGGCAGTTGCTCTTCCGGGAGTGCTTCGGCGCGCGCTACGGCCTCGACGACGGCCGCGCCGAGCGACCGCCGCACGCCGGCGTCGAGCCGCCGAAGCTGGTCAAGTTCTTCGACGCGCTTCGGACGCAGGGTCGCCAGGCCCGAGACCACGTCGTCGGGGATGATGTACTTCGGGGGCAGGTCGCGCGCGCGCGCCTGCTCGTCACGCAATTTGACGATCTCACTGAGCACGGCGAGCTCACGCCGGCTCATGCGCATCGCTCCCGGCAGCCGCAGATACGCGCGCCGCTCGTCGCCGCGATAGCGCTCGACGTCGCCCAGCGACGCGCACTCCTCGGCGGCCCATTCGAGACGGCCCGCTGCCTCCAGGCGTGAAGCGAGCGTGCGGTGCATCGGGAGCAGATGCGCAACGTCATCGACCAAATAGTCGAGTTGTTTGGGTGTGAGCGGCCGCGTCGACCAGTCGCTCACCGTTTGCGATTTGGCCAACCGTAAACGTTCGAGGTCGCGCACGAGATCGGCCAGCGAGATCTGCATGCCGTAGCCGAGAAACGCCGCCGCAATCTGCGTGTCGAAGATGCTCGCGGGCACCCGATCGTAGCGATCGGCAAAGATTTTCAGGTCCGACGAGAGTGCATGACCGACGACCGTCACCGACGAGAGCGCGTCGATGAGCGGACGCAAATCGCGTACCGCCAGCGGATCGACGATCACCGCTCCTTCATCGAATGCCAGCTGCACGACCATCAGCCGCGGCGAGTAGGTGCGCTCGGTGTGAAACTCGGTGTCGAGCGCGACGTGCGTGCTGCGCGCGATCCGCTCGCACAGCAGCGCGACCTGCTCCGGCGTCTCGACCATTTCGATCGGGAGTGCTTTCACGGCGTGGGTTTCACTCGCACGCGATGCGGTAAATGCAGATGCGGCCGATGCGCCTCCCAGTACACGTGCGCGCGATACTCGTAACGATGGACCACCACGGTCACGCGATCGCCGAAGATCGCGAGAATGGTGCACAGCGGGACCGCGACCGCACACATCGTCCACACGTGTACCCAGACCGGCACGCGAAACGTCGCCGCGCTCGCCGTCGCGACGGTGCCGCCGAAACCCGGAATCAACCGAACGGCGATGAGAAATGCCGGCGAGCCGACCGGAAATCGTTTGACCCATCGCGGAACGCGTTCCAAATACGCGTCGAGGTCCAGCATCTGCGAGGCGCGCCGGTTGATCCAGTAGCCGCCGAGTGCGCCGAGCACGAGTCCGATCGCGCTGACGAGCGAGCCTTTCACCGGGCCGAAGATGGCGCCGTTCATGATCGCCAGCGCATCGGTCACGGAGAACGGGGCCGATGCGACGATCGCGAAGATCACGATTGCGAGTGGATACGCCGAGAGTCCCAGCGAGCGGATTTCACGTTCGACCAGGGGTTGGAAACGAATGACGAGCGCAGCCAGCAAGAACGAGGCTGCGAGCATCGCAATCGCTCCGAGGCGCTTGGCGATCGGGTTCAACCGGGGAAAGGCACGATGCGGACGATTATCACGGTGCTGTGCGGAGTTGGTCTCTACGCCTCCCTTTTCATGCTGCGTAAGGGAATTCGGGCCGAGCGGGGCGAGCTCACCGAGCGCAGCGTCGTCCAGACGCCGCGGGCGCGGCTCTTCGGGGGTGTTCCGAACGCCCTCATCGGCACGGCGTACTACCCGGCGCTCGCGATCGCGGTTTGGTTCGCGACCGAGCGGACCGAAATGATCGTGATCTTCGCTGCGGCGCTTTTTGCCGCGGCTGTTTCCGCGGTGCTCGCGTATTCATTGCTCTACGTCACAAAAATGCCGTGCGTCTACTGTTGGACGTCGCACCTGGTCAACTGGACGCTCGCGGTCTGCACCGCGCTATTGCTCGCGTAGTGAATCGATCAATGCCCGATAGCTCGGGTCCTCCGTCGGACGGCCGCTGAACCAGGCGTCGAGAATCTCGCGCGCGACCTCCGGCGCGGTTGCGCGCAGGCTCAGCGCCAAGACGTTCGCATCGTTCCATTCGCGCGCAGCTCGCGCCGTGACGGCATCGCCGCACAAGGCAGCGCGGATGCCGCGAACTTTGTTGGCGGCGATGCTCGCGCAGCCAGGCGTCGATCGCGCCCGTCAATTCGGTCGCTTCGTCACTCGCGAACGCGACGCGCATCAGGAGCCGCTTACGAGTGCACGATCGTGATGACGTCGGCGTTGAGCGAACCGTCGGGGTTGGCGTGTCCAACCACGTCGACCACCTGCCCGGGCTCGAGGCTCGCACCGCGCGGATCGATCACCGTGCCTTGATGGAGATGCACGTCACGATAGACGTTGAGCGGCATCCGAATCTGCAAATCGAAGCGATGGAAGTACGTCACCGCACCGCGGCTGTGATTCGGATCGATGCCGTACGGCGCGGCGGCGTCTCCGGCCAGCCGCGTCACGATGTTTTCGACCGCGTTGATCGCAGCCGGCGGAATCGTCGGTTTCGGCGTCGTCTGCGCGGCTGCAGCGAGCGGGAAGGCGAACAGGATGGCCGCGGCGGCGGCAACAACTCGCACATTCATAACGATGAAACGATACCTCTCGAGAACCTGGTTCCCGCATTGCGCTTAGCGGCGACCGTAGTCCTGGTGCGTGCGCACCAGGCGGGGCTCGAAGTCCTCATGCTGCGCCGCAGTCCGGCCAGCCCGTTCATGCCGGGCGCCTTCGTCTTCCCCGGAGGTGCGGTCGACCCCGAAGACTATGCTGCGGGACCGGCCTCCGGTTGGAACGATTCGCGGATCGCGCGTGAGTTTCGTGCGCAGCTTCCGCGCGAACTCTCGGTCGATCAACCCCCTGTCAGCTTGCGTGACGCGCACGCGCTCGTGCACGCCGCCGCGCGTGAAGTTCGTGAAGAGTCGGCCATCGCGATCGACGCGGATACGCTCGCGCTCTTCTCCCATTGGATCACGCCGCCCACGGAGTCTCGGCGCTACGACACGCATTTCTTCGTTGCGCCCGCGCCGGCGGGAGCCACGGCGCTCGCCGATCGGATCGAGACGCTTGACGCAACCTGGATCGCGCCGCTGCGCGCGCTCGAGGCATTTGCCGCCGGCGCGCTGCAACTCGTCTATCCGACCATCAAACATCTCGAGCGCTTTGCCGCGTTCGCCGACGTGGACGCCCTCTTGGCCTACGCGCGCGGCAAACCGATCGTCACGATCATGCCGAACCGGAAGCCCGATAAAGGGTTCGTTCTGCCCAGCGAGTTAGAGGGCCGGTGGTGAGCCGTATTGCGCTGGTCCGCGCCCCGAATCCATCGCCGATGACGCTGACCGGAACCAACTCGCACGTCATCGACGCGGGCGACGGTGAAGCGATCGTGATCGATCCCGGGCCCGTCATCGAGCGCCACCTCGACGCGCTGGTTGCGAACGCGCGCGAACGTGGATTGCGGATCACGACGATCGCGGTGACGCACGGTCATCCCGATCATGCGCCGGCCGCGGCGCCGCTCGCCGCTCGCACCGGCGCGACCGTATGGGCGCATCCGAATTCGGACACACCGCACGATCGCGCGTTCGACCTCGACGGCGAACTGCGCGCCGGCCGCAGCGCGCTGCGCGTCGTCGATGCGCCGGGCCACACCTTCGAGCATGTCGTGCTCTACGACCCGCTCGAGCGCGCACTCTTTACCGGCGACGTGATCTTGGGAGAGGGACCCGTCGTCATCGCGCCGCCGGGCGGCGCAATGCGCCCTTACCAGCGCACGTTGCAACGATTGCGCGACGACTTTCAGCAAGCGCAGCGGATCTATGGCGGACATGGCCCGATCGTCGAGGACGCGCGTGCGAAGATCGACGAGTACATCGAGCACCGCAAGATGCGCGAGACCGAATTGATCGATGCGCTGGCGCGCGGGCCGATGACGATTCCGCAGCTCGTCCTGGCGATCTACGGCTCGCAGCGGCCGATGCTCTGGCCGGCGATGGCGCGCCAGCTCCTCGCTTACCTGATCGCGCTGACCGCGGAAGGGAAGGTTCGCGCAAGGCCGCTGGACCGGCCGATGACGGACCGCGAAAACACGATCCTCAATCCCCGGTGGGAATCGATCGTCGGAGCCGAACACGCGCCGGTGATCGCGGCGGAGCTCGGCGCGATGCTCAAGCTCGACGCACTCTACGAGTACAGACTCTCACCCTGAGCCGCCAACCGCTCACGCCTGTCGATGGGTTCGCTCGTACGTTTTAGCAAGATGCTGCCATGCGAAAGTTCTGGGCTTACGCTTCAACAATTCCCTGATAGATGTTCACGAATGCAGCGACGACCTCGTCGCCCGTAGCGAATGGGAGAGCCTGCTCAGCAGCGAGAGATGCGAGCTCGATTCTCCACGCCGGCGGGATGTCGATCGCTGGCGGCCACGCATGCTCGGCGCGCTGTTGAAAGACGCGAATGCAGGCGGACTGCACTGCTTTCGGATCGAGCTGACCGAGCATGTCGACAAAAACGACGTCAAGGATGTCTCTTGCGCGGTTCTCGCCTTCGACGACTCGTGGATTTGTGCTCGCGTGGAGCTTCTGTGCGATCTGAATATCGAGCGTAATACAGCGGACTGGCGACGTAACCGGAATACCGAGTTCGGCAACGCCTCTGATCGCCGGCGCAACAAGATCTACCGTCGATTCATCAGCGGAGCCGAGGTCAATCTGTATTGTTTGGAAACCGCGGGCGCGGTAGGCTATCGCGACATCAACGCGCACGGTATCGACACGTTCTAGGTCATGCGGGACTTTCACGCGGAACGTGAATTCATCGAATCCTAGCGCGGCTGCGCGCTCAAAGGCCGCAAACCGGTCGCGGCGGGTATTGCCGCGCAGGCCAACGTCCATATCCTTCGTGGTACGGGCCCGATCTGCGAATCGAAGCTCGAGTGCCGCACCGCCCTTGAGGTGATAGTCAGCAATGACGCCTTCATCGATCGCTCGTTGGAGCACGCCGCATAACGCGAGAAACGAGACCCAACGGCGCAGCCTGAGTTCGTCGACGTCAGCCTCTCTCGCAACTCGGTAAAGGGCCTTGTCGAGCCGCTCACGCGCCACGTACGTTTTTCAATTCCTTGGTCAGCCGGCGACTTTCGATTTCAGAAATAAAGCCTTCGTGGCGCGCTTGCACAACGGCGTCGGCAGCAAAACGCAAGTTGCCGCTTCGCGCAAGATCGAGAACCGTTCGCGGGACGGATGTGACGGGCAGACCCTCGTGTTCGATGACGTCGCTGCTGTCGAGAATCGCCCGATGGATCACTATCCGCGCGGGCGCAGTGCGTCGGAGTCGAGCATGCGGCGGAACCGTGAGCTGGATCGTCGCCGGGTTCGCATCGGTAAGGCCGAGGACCGCGAGGGCCGTCTCGTGGGAAAGAGCCACGCGCGGGCCGCGATGCGATTGGGCCCAGAGAATCGCTTCGCGATACGGGGAGAGCGAATCGCGATGCGAATGGACGAGTCGGTAGACGCCCCGCGAAATGCGCTCCAGCCGGCCGCGTTCGGCCATACCGGCAAGGGTTCGCCGGCTGATCCCGGCTTCGGCCGCGGACCGAGTGGTCACGAGGCCTTCATTTTCGGCTGCGAGTTCTAGGAGGGCATCGAGGTGGCTTTGAGGCACGGTCAAAATGTTACCATAACAGTGACATTCTGACAACCGATCGCCGACGCGTCAGACTCCGTTCGGCGCCGACAAGCGGACGTCTCGGACGACAACGACGCCAGTAGCTTAAGGCAGTCCGGCGCTTCCGGTCCAGACGGCGATAGGCTACCGGCGCAAGCGCCAGTGGGGAGAACGCGTGCGCAGCCGACTGGATGCCCAGAATATGAGGGCTTCCATCTTCATAGGAGCGAGACAGCTCTCGCGACTATGCTCCCCACGGCTCCGGACCCCAATACCGGGGGTCCCAACTCCGAAGCGTCAATCGATCTTCAAAACGATTTTGCCGAACTGCTCGCCGCGGGCCATGCGTTCGGCCGCCGCCACCACGTCATCCATCGCGTAGACGCGATCGATCGACGGTTTGATTTCGTGCTTTGCCACGAAGGCGAGCATCGCGCGGAAATCGGCCGGGCTGCCCATCGACGTCCCGCGAACGTCCAGATGATTCCAAAAGATCGGAAAGATGCGGATCGTCGCCTCGGGACGCGTACCGCCGTAGAGTACGACGCGCCCGCCGGTCCGCACGACGCCGAGCGCTTTGTTCAGCGTGTCGCCGCCGGACGAGTCGACGACCAGGTCGACTTCACCGCGCCGCAGGCGCTTGTGCCAATCGGGATCTTCGCGGTAGTCGAGCATTACGTCGGCGCCGAGCTCACGGGCTCGCTCGAGCTTTTCCTTGCTGCCCGAGGTGACGATCGCACGCGCGCCGGCCGCCTTTGCAAAGAGCAACACGAAGGTTTGCACGCCGCCGCCGATGCCCGGAATCAACACCGTTTCGCCGGCGCGAAGTTCACCGCGCGTGAACGTCGCGCGATACGCGGTCAGTCCGGCCAGCGGAAGCGCCCCCGCCTCTTCCATCGATAAGTGCGACGGCTTCGGATAAACGTTCTCTTTCGGCACCGCTACGTATTGCGCAAAGGTGCCGTCGTGCGGCATGCCCAGGATCGAGGCGTTCGCGCCCCACACGCGCGGATCGTCGCCCCAATCGAGCATCGGATCGATCACGACCTCTGCGCCGCTGCGTTCGACCACGCCGGCACCGTCGGAACCGAGGGTACGCGGCAGCGCGATACCGGGATAGAGGCCCTGGGTGATGAACACGTCGCGTCGATTGAACGCGGCGGCTGCGACGCGAACCAATTGCTCTGCCGCCGTGGCAACCGGGCGGTCGATTTCGTCGACGCGTAAATTCTGCGGGCCGCCGATCTCGTGCAGCCGTACGGCCCTCATCTTCGTGCTCATGGCCCGACGATTGCCTCACGCGGCTCCAAAATCATGCGCCGGTTGCCGATTCCCTAAGCATGGGACGCCTTTGCATGGCCGTGGCGGTCTCGGCGTTTCTGCTCGGGACTGCGGCCTTATGCGACGCAACCGCCGCAGCGCGCACGATTTCCGGTGTGGTTCTCGATCAGCATAGTGGAAGGCCGCTTGCCGGACTCACGGTTGCATCGTCTCCCGCCGGCGATCCGTACGACGAAGCAATGGCCGGCGATGCGCCGCCGAATCTCGCCGCCGTTCACGTCGTGACAACCGCTTCCGATGGAAGCTTCCGCATCGATACCGACTCTTCGAGCCCGCAGGTTTTCATCGATATCTACGGCGCGCCGCGCGGCTACGTCACGTTTCATGGAACGTTCCCCGCCGGCGCAGGAGCGTTGCCGGCAATTCACCTCATCCGGCCGACGGTCGAAGAACGCCGCGCGCTCGCGCAGATCAACGCGTTCCGCCGCGCGCCGGGCGGTTTTGCCGCGTTCGGCACGAGGCAGCCGCTGATTTTCGATCAAAATCTCGTCGCGACCGCGCGTTATTGGGCGGTTGAGGAAGCGCGGGCCGGACGCATCGGTCACACTTGCGCGCAGCTCGGTAACCCGTCCGGATGCGTCGAATTCAACGCATACTTCCATCGCCTGCCCGGCGCGCCGCAAGACGACGACGCCGGACAAAACGCCGCGTTCGACAGCGATCCGTCCTGGCGCGATGCGAATCGTCTATTCGAGATCGAGGGCGAGCTGTGTCATTTCAATTGGCGCGCCTGCCCGAGCGGACCGGACGGCTCGCAAACGCAAACCGGTCACTACATCAATCTCATGCTCGCGCAGCGGTGGATCGGACTGGGTGAAGCGCTCGCCGCCGCGGGTGCGTTCTTCGCGCAGAACCTGCTCTAAGTCCGGCGCCGCCGCGCCGAGGGGCAGCCGACGACGGGCGCCGGCGTCGCCGTGGCGATGGGAGCCGGGGCCGGCGGCGGTGGACCGCTGCGCACGCCCACTCCGTGTCCGCCGGCGATGAGAAAGCCGGCCACGACCGCTCCGAGTAAGAGTGGAAGCATTCCAAGATGGTGCGTCACCGGCGCGGCAGCCGGAGCGAGCGTGACATCGAGAGACGGTGTCGTCATCGGCGGCACGACGGCCGCGATCGGCGCCGGCGTTTCAAAGATCGGCGGCGCGGCATACACCATGGGCGGCGGTGCGTGATGCACGGGCGCAACCGCCAGCACCTCGGCGCGATGACGCACGACCGAAATATTCCCGCAGCGATTCGGCAGATAGACGCTCACGGTCTCGCCGGGCTCGTGTAAATCGACCTCCCATCCGTGGACGCCCGCCGGAATCCGGATGTCGTGCACGACGAAGACGCGGCCGTCGTAGTCGCCGCTCATGACGTCGATGTGGCGAGGAATCGTGACATACCGCGCCTTTCCCGCGGCGATGGCTTCGCGCATTTCGCGATATTCCTCGGGCGAAAGTCCGACGTCGTTACCCGCTGCCGCCAAAAGCCGGCTGTTTCGCACGAAATCGTCTTGGAGCGCTTGGGTAGAGTCGATCGGGCCGATGAGGGCCGAGGTGGAGAGGTCGCTGATGTTCCGGTCGCGGGCGGCAGCGGGTGCAACCGACGCGAGGAGGCTGAGGGCGAGGACGACGCAGACGATGCGCGCGGACATGCATCCAATCTACTCCATCGCAGCGCGCGCCAGGTTCCCCTGCGTACCGTTCTTCCTTGGTATTTTCAGGGAAGGAACGCGTCAGCCGAATGGCCCTACATATGGAAAACCGGAAAGGAAGAACCATGTCCAAACGTGCGGCTATCGTGAGAGCGGTATTCAAAGGCCTGGCCCGCCTCGAACGCGGCTATGCGATCGAAGTCGGACCGGTGCGAGCGACCGGCGTCCCGGCAATTCTGCTGGGCGTATGCGGCATCGTTACGGCCGCCGGCGTGGCCGCGTTCCTCTCGCGAAGTGCGGGACGCCTGCCCGAAACCCTGAGCGAGGCCCAGGGGTTGGCACAGACGTTACGCGGCGACCGGCCGCGCCTTGCACCGTAAAATGGATTGGGCATGATCGATAACGATTCGCTTACCGCGCTGATCCGCCGCGATCTCCCCGACGCGCAGGTCGAGATCGTCGACCGCACCGGCACGATGGATCACTTCAACGTGACCGTTCGTTCGCGAACGTTCGCCGGCCGGACGCTCATCGAACAGCACCAACTCGTGTACGGCGCGTTGCGCGCCGCGCTCAAAGACGGCCGCGTGCACGCGGTCGAACTCAAAACCCTGGTCAGCGAAGGTTGATAGCATGTCGGAACGACTGAAAGCAGAGATTGCCGCGGAAGTCGCGGCCAATAAGATTCTGGTCTACGGGAAAGGCACCAAGACCGCACCGCGCTGCGGCTTCACGCTGGAGACGATCCAGTTCTTCGATCACTTCGGCTATCCGTTCGAAGTGATCGACGTGCTCGAGAACATGGAGAAGCGTGAAGCCCTCGCCGAGATGACCGACTGGCCGACTCTGCCGAAGGTCTTCATCGACGGCAAATTCTACGGCGATACCGACATTCTCGGTCCGATGGCGCAGAGCGGCGAGCTGCAAACGGTTTTGCGCGACGCGTTCGGTACCGAACCGCAAGCAAAATCGACGATCAACCTGCGTTAGTGTACACGACGCTCATCGATGCCGGGACGCTCGCCCCGCACGTCGACGACGCGGATTGGGTGATCGTCGACTGCCGCCACGCGCTGGCGGATTTTTCGCTCGGACGGCGCCGGTACGACGACGCGCACATTCCGGGCGCGTTCTTTGCCGACGTCGAGCGCGATCTCACCGGCGAAAAGACGGGCGCGAACGGACGCCATCCGCTGCCCGACCCGTACGCGTTCGCCGTCTATCTGCGCGGCATCGGCGTTGACGATGCGACGCAAATCGTCGCCTACGACGACGGCGGCGACATGTTCGCGGCGCGGTTTTGGTTCTTGTGCCGCTGGATCGGGCACGACGCATGCGCCGTACTCGACGGCGGCATCGCGGCGTGGCGCGCATCCGCGCTTCCCACGACCTCCGCGTTGCCGCCGCCGCGCGCCGGCACGGTCCGAGCGCACGTTCGTTCCGAACTCGTCGTCGGCGCCGACGAGGTGCTCGCACACCTGCACGATCCGCAGATGCAGATCCTCGACGCACGCGGTGCGGATCGATTCGCCGGCGAGAACGAAACGGTCGATCCGGTCGCGGGCCACATTCCGGGCGCGCGCAACCGTCCGTTCAAAGAGAACTTCGGCGACGACGCGCATTTCAAACCGTCACGCGACCTGCGCGCGGCATTCGAGCGCTTCGGCCCGAGCGGGACGATCGTGCATCAATGCGGCTCGGGCGTCTCGGCCGCCGTCAACGCACTCGCCATGGAAATAGCCGGCTTGCCCGGCGCGCGGCTCTATGCCGGCTCGTGGAGCGAGTGGATCGCCGACCCCGCGCGGCCCGTCACGAGGGACTAGCTGACGGCGACGGTGACGGTGAGGGTAACGGCGGCGGCGAGGGATGCGGCGGCAGATTGTGCTGGATCTGCGGCTGCGCACACGCCGTGTACTCCGTAACGGTCAGCGCCACGTCGGCGCACCAGAACGCGCGCCAGAACAGTTCAGTGACCGGCGTGAGCGCACCGCCGCTCTGGTAGAACTCTTCGAACCGGCGGCGCACGCGTTCATCCCCGAAGATCGTCTGTTGGACGCGCCAGAGATCGCTCGCGTCGATCGGGCCGCTGCCGTAAATGCTGTCGAAATCGTACTCGCGGTGCCAGCTCCATTGACTGCGGATTTTCGAAAGGATGAAGACTCGCGAGTCGTCGACCTGCGCGCTATTCGGGTCCACCGCCAGCACGGTAAACGAAGGCGCGTTGCCGAAAATCGGACTCACCGCCGGAACCACGAGCATCGGCGCACGCGGCGTGCTCGCATCCGGACCGATGACGCGGAAGCTATCCATGTGGGTGTGACCGGCGATCGCCATGACGACCGCCGAACCCGAGTCGAGCGCGGTAATGAATGCCTGGTTGAAGCCGTCGGTCAAAAACGGCACGACCGCGCGACCGCGTATCGTCGAGATCGCGTCGATACCCGGCGGAATGTGCGCGATGATCCACACCGGCGTTCCGGCGGGTATCGCGTTCTGCGCGCTCTGCAGCCACTTCACTTCGTCGCCGCCCGGATCGGCCTTGGGATCGCCGCACGCGTTCTTGTAATCCGCGGACCAGAAGACGTCGTTGAGCACGATCGCTCGTGCACCGTCGACGGGAAGCGGTGCGGTATAGTACCCGCCGGTCGAGAATTGGGCGATGAACGCGGTCGGATCGGTCACGCCGATCGAGCCCGCAAATGCGGCCGCCATGTGCGCGAGAAATGCGCCGTGCGGCGCGGTTTCGTAGTCGCCGCAGTAGCTGTCATTGTTGCCGATCGCCGGGAGAAGCCGCGAGCGGGGGAAGGCCTCTTGCAGCTCCCACGCGAGAAAACCGATCGTCTTGTCGACGAACGCGTCGTAGGCGGCGTCATCGTGGTCCGTTGCCGTTCGATCGAACTTCGCGCGAAACTCGTGCGCGAGCAAGTCGCCCGCGACGATCACGATCGGCGGGTTGGGGACCGCGTTGCGCGCTCCTTCGAGCGTCGACTCGAGCAACGCGTAGTTGGTATCGCTGCCGATTCCCGACGGCGCGGTTGCGGGCGCGGCAGCAAAGATCGCGCGCCAGCGGTCGGCCGGCGCCGCCGCCAAGCGGTCGACGAGATGCGGCTGCGTGAACGGATCGAAATGAATATCGCTCAGAACCAGCCAGGCCTGCGCCGGCCCCGCCGCGCGAGCGGGCGCTACGAGGAGGAGCGCGGCGCCCAGCACAATCGCGAGGGAAGACCGGAGCATAACCCGAGCGCATTTCCGAGAGGGGAGGGTCATGTCCCGCTACTGGCTTTTCAAAAGCGAGCCGCATGCGTACAGCTTCGAGCAGCTGAGCAAAGATCGCGTCACACCGTGGAGCGGCGTGCGCAATTTCCAAGCGCGCAACAACATGCTGGAGATGGCGGTGGGCGACCTCGGCTTCTTCTATCACTCGAGCATCGCCGAGCCCGCGGCCGTCGGCGTCGTCAAGGTCGTGAAGACGGCATACCCCGATGCGACCGCGCCGCCCGACTCGCGCTGGATGAACGTCGACGTCGAGTACGTCGAGCCGCTGCAACATCCGGTGACGCTCGCGCGCATGCGCGCCGAGCCGCGCCTGCTCGGCATGGCCCTGCTCAAACGCGGTCAGCGATTATCCGTGCAGCCCGTCATGCCGCACGAATGGAAGATCATTTTGGAGTTATCACGCAGCGCCGGCGGCTAGCGCCGGCGCTGCCTTTACGCGCGTTACGGAAGCGTCTTGGTCAGTTGGAAGCGATAGGTCGCCGGCCCGACTGTATTGCCGATCGTTGCGCCGAGTGTGCCATTCGCCAGCGGGTAGGCGATGCCGCCGCCGACGATCGGGAAAACCTGCGTCCATGCGTTGAAGATGTTATCGCCCGAGGCTTGGATCGATATCGTCTTCGAGATAGGAACGCGAATCGTAGCGTAGGCAATGCCGAACGGCGGCAGATTGTAGCCGTTGTTCTTGCCGTAGAGCGTGTCGCCAAGCGCGGCGTAGATCCCGCTCGTCGAGGTCCAGTTGATCTCGGCGTTGCCTTGCAGATACGGGATCGCCGTGTTCGAGAAGCCGCTTGCACCGACTGAGGAGTTTGCGTAGACTCCACCCGGGGCTCCGTAAACCGTACCGAACGTGTTGCCGGTGAAATTCTCGCCGGCGATGATCGGCAAGTTTACGTTGTAGTTCGCCGGGATGCACGGAACACCGGCTTTGAGGCCTACGCAGTAGAACCCGGGAGGCAGATTGTAGGCGTACGAGTGCTGAATCGCGCCGTCGACTTCGAAGCCAAAGCCCTGCGGTACGACGCGTTTGAGCGAGAGTTCGATGCCCTCGTAGCGCGAGTTGTTCAAGTTGGTATTGAGGGACTGATAGACCAAGTAGGCCGGATTGCCCGCTTCCGCTCCGGGGCAGGTGATGCCGGCGCTTGAGCAGTTCCCAACGGTATACTCTTCGGCGAGGAAGCGATTGAAGAGATTCGTCATGTAGCCGTCGACCGAGATAACCGTCACATTGTCTTTGAGCCGGTAATCCGCACCGAGATCGTAGCCGAACGCTGTTTCCGGCAGCAGGTTCGGATTGTTGGCAGCAGAGCTGCAAATTCCAGTGGAGGTCGAGCAGGTGATGGCCGTCGAGACCTTGCTGAGCAAGCTCAGGTACGGCGGCGCAATCGAGGAACCGGCTGAGAGCCGAATTGCGATATTGTTCTTGGGACGGTACTCGAGCGCGATGCGCTCGTCGAAGTGCGAGTTATGGTTGGTAGTGAAGCGCGCGTTCGAGCCGTTGATCGCGCAAGAGCTCGTGAGCGCGCCCGCGCCCGTCACACACTCGTAGGGGAACGTATTCTGATACAGGTTGTCGTAGAGCGCCAGCGTGCCGGTCAGGTTGGGCGAGATGTTGTAGACGTTACGCAGAAGGATCGTCGTGAACAGCTGGCTCGTGCCGAGCGGGTTGGTGACCGAGGGCGTTTGCGTCGGCGTCGACGGCGGAGCGTACGTGTCCGTGCCGGAGACGATGCCCGGGTAGTTCGCCGACCAGCTCCCGGCCGACGACGACGCGTTCGTTTGATCGACAGAGAGCGTGACGTCGTTTCCGTCGCCGTAACCATGATCGTATTCGAGCGAAAGACCGTTGAGGCGATCTTCTTCCCATTGGTTATACCAGTCGAAGTTTGCCAGCTCCGTCGTCTGGCCGTTGAACACCGTGGGCGGACAGGTCGTCGCCGCACAGGAATTGCTCGATGCCGGATTGACGCCATAGAGTTGATAGAATCCGACGACCGGCGTCGACGGATTCGGATTCCCTTCGTAGATCAGGCGATCGATCGAGGCGTGATAGTAACGCGCCAAAACCGTGTCTTGCCCGAGCAGCGTCCGAATTTCGGCCTGGAAAATCGGCTCGTTGTTGATCTCTTGCGCCGTGTCCGGATAGACCGCGTTGGGCACGAGCAGCGAGGTTCCTTGAGCGAGCGAGCCCGTATAGGTGGCTGCTGCCGTGCTGTAGGTGGGGCTGCTCGTCTTGTAATAGATCGAACCAACCTCGTCGGGGCTAAAGACGGACGGAATCATTTCCGAGCCGGTGTTTTCGTTCTGATCGGCGTAGGTCTGGCTACCCAGATAGCTGGCGGTGGCTGTCGTCGCATTCGAGAACTTGTACCGCAGCTTGAACAGCTCGGCTGTCTGGTCGAAATTCGCGCCGTAGGTGTAACAGCACGCAAGCAGACCATAGATGTGGTTGAGTGCAGTCGTTGTTCCAGCGAGCTTGGGATCGGTGCTGCTCGTAGACGGAATGTACGTGTAGTTGTACGAGACGTTCGTCCCCGTCGTGCCGTTCCAATTGGCAACGCCGTTGTTTCCGTAGGTCTGGAAGTAGGTCGACGTTCCGTCCAGCGCCGAGGGATTGTCGTCGCCGGCGAGATCCACTACGAAGCCGAGCCGGCCGATCGTGTCCGACACACCGAAGTTGAAGTACGTTTCACCGTGCGTGCTGATGCCGAAGGTGTAGTCGGGCGTAAACGTGTCGGTTGGATCCTTGGTGCGGAAGTTGACCGTACCGTTGATCGCGTAGTTGGTCTCGGGCGCCATGACGCCGGGGCCCTTGATGACTTCTACGCTTCCCAACATGAAACTATTGAGGAAGGTCGTGACGTAGTCGCCGTAGTCGCCGACCGCGAGCGGGTGACCGTCGATCAGCGTTGCCGTCTCGAACGAGAGCCCGCCGCGGATGTTCGGCACCGTCACCGCACCCGGCACCGCGCCGTTGGCGCTGGAGGTCGGGAGCGTGTTCTGCACGCCCGGAATCTGGTTGAGGATGCGATTGACCTGCGGCTGCGCCTCATCGACAAAGGCCTGACCGCTCACGACGTTGACCGACGCGGTCGAGGTGTTGAACGTCGCCTGGCCGTAGGCGCGCACCGTCGCAATCGTCCGCAGCGAGGTGAACGTTTCCGCGTGCAGGGTTACCAGGACGTTCTGCGTCGCCCCGCCGAGCAGTGCGAAGTCGGTCTCGGTCGCGGTCTGATAGCCGGGTTTCTGGGCCGCGAGTACGTAGACGCCCGGCGTGACGTTGGAAATCGTGAAGGCGCCGGTGGCATCGGTATTCGCCGAATAGGTCGACGGACCGCGCAGATCGATGTGCGCCCCGGCCAGCGGCGCGCCGGAATCATCTTTGACGGTGCCTTGCACCGTCGCGGTGGATGCACCCTGGGCCACGATGACCGGGACGCTCGGAGACGTTGCCGCGCTGACGGGTCCAACGCTGAGCGCCGCGGTCATGATTGCAGCCAGGATGCGCGTGAGTGTGCTCACACTGCCTCCATAACAACAAGCAAGAAAGAGCCACTGCGGCCTTGAGCCGCAGTAACATTCTCAGTGTAGATTGAGAATCTTAAGGCCTCTTTATCTTTGATTGAAGAGGTCAAGTTCGGTCAAAAAGGGGTCGCCGTGGCGACCCCTTCATTCAACTGCCGTTGGTTATCGCGGCTTGAGCGTCATCGTTAGGACTCGATGCGCCGTGTACGGCGTTGTGGAGGGGAAGGCGGACGACGAACTCGTCTGCACGTTACCGAGGAACATCATCTCCGAGTGGTATGCGCTAGCCGAAGCGGCGTATGTCTTGTACAGGTCCTGCCCAACGTAGAAGACCACCGTTTGTCCGGCAAGGCCACTAAGATCGTATGGACCTCGCTGCACCCAGTATCCACCGTTAACCCAGTAGTTATTGTTGTACTTATCGTCGGAGGGATCGCAGCCGTTGTCGTAGGCTGATGGCGGCCCGAGCCCGGCCTCGACGCCCGCAGGTGACGAGTCCTGGAAGCAGTTCTCCTCCTGGAACAGCGCTTGCACGATCGTACCAGTGCCTGTCGAGTTGCTGAGCAGTACGGCGTCCTGATCGCCATAGTCGGGCGGTCCGTAATTGAAGCCGCCCTCCCAAACCCAAAACGAAAGGTACGGACTTGCCGCTGAGACGGTAAAGGTCTGGCAGATGCCGAGTTCTCCAGCCTCGGTTGCCTCATCTGAGCCGATGAAAGCAACGTCACTGCCGAGCACCGGCGGTGGTGTTGTACCAACACCGGGCGGATCTGTCGGAGCGGCTGTAGCGCCCGGCGCGGCAGTCGGTTCGGCCGTGTAGTTCATCCGGTCATTCATTGGAGGCGCCGTCACCGACACGAAGTTCGCGGCGGTCGCCGAAGAGACCACCGTCTCCAAGCCCGTTTGATCGCCACTAGAGATCGTGCTCTGCGCAGGCCACGGCGAGGGCGCGTATGCCGGCGGTCCAGGCGAGGGGCTCGTATATGAGGCAAGCAGGGTGTGCGGATATGAGCATCCGGTCCACCCAGTGAGGCCGTTATTGAATGCACCGTTCGTGATCGACGAAACGTTGACCGTGAGCGAACCGGTGTTACCAAACACGTCGGTGAAGGTCACGGTCGCCGTACCCGGTGCAACGGCCGTGATCGGATACGAAACCGAACCCGTACTGCTTGCCGACTCCGAACTGGGGAAAGAAATCACGCCGGTCGCGCTTCCCGCCGCAAGAGTGGCCGTAATGGTCGAATCGGGCTTGGTCGTGATCGCCACGTCGGTCGTGTCGTTGGCCGAAAGTGAGATCGCCGACGGTGCCGGCTCCGGTGAGCTGTAGCTGTTGTTGGTCGTCACCACGAGCGTTGCCGTCTGATTGATCGGATCGGTGAAGGTTACGTTCGCGGTTGAGGCAACGTATTGAGCCGTGACGGTAAACGAGGCCGTGCCGTCGCTTCCGACGGTTTCCGACGCAGGCGACACCGTCACGACGTTCGTATTCGAACTCAGCGCCGTGATCGTCAGCCCGGCCTTACTCGTGACCGTAACCGTCTGGGACGTGCCTTCCGCAAGAGTCAGTGGATTGGGTGAAACAACCGGCACCGGCGGCGGTGGCGTGCCGATCTGCTGCCCTTCGTAGGCGGCCAAATAGAGCGACTGCCCTGCCTGAACCGTGATCGGCAGCGCCGACGACGGCAGCGAAAGCGTGACCTCGCCGGCCGCGTAGGCCCCCGGCGTCGAGCCCGCGACCCATTCCGTCCCGTCCCAGTACGCGAGATAGACCGACTCGGTCGGGGCCGCAGTGAAGCCGACCTGTACCGAGAGCGCCTTGATGGTCAGCGTAGACGATGCGGTCACGGTGTAATAAATGAGCGCCTCGTTCGAAGAACCGGTCTGCGCTCGCTGCTTCAGCTGGGGGATCGCGCCTACCGACGGGGCAGAGGCCGAAGAGCTCGCCGTCAAGGTTCCCGTGCCGGTGACCGACATGGTTGAATTGATGCCGTTCACGGCTGGAAACGTGTATGCACTTGCTCCGGCAATACCGCCCGACGTCGGGGGATAGAGCGGCGTCGGGTTACCGCCGCCGGAGCACGCCGCTGCTACCGCCAGCACGGCAAAAGCAACCAGAATACTCAAGCGCTGCCACTTCGAACTCTTGGTAAACACCGGATGTTCCCCCCTGTGATGCATTATGGTTGCGATTGCGATTGCGACGAGTTTGGTTTACTTCCGTTGCCGCTATAGACTTTGCCGAAGGTCTTGGTAAGTTCAAAACGGTACGTCGCCGGCCCGAGAACGTTCGCATTCGTGGCAGCGAGCGCTGGTAATTTGACGCCGTTGAGAACCGGAGATGCCGCCAGCGGCGCATCGACGCCGCCGCCGAGAATCGGGAAATAGCCGTTCAAAGAATTGAAAATGTTGTCCCCCGACACTTGGAGCGACAGCGTGTCGGAGAGGGGTATACGAAGCGTTGCGTACGAGATCGAGAACGGCGCTTCGTTGAACGAATTGTTCTTACCGTAGAGCGTCGTCCCCAGTTCGGCGTAGAGTCCGTTGGCCCAGTAGTACGCAACCGATGCGTTGCCCTGGAAGTACGGAATGCTCTGATTCGAGAAGCTGTTGTACCCGTAGCCGGAGACTTCTCCGCCCGTGTAGGCTGCCGTGAAATTCTCGCCGGGAATGATGCCGAGATTCGTGTAGTAGCCGCACGCCCCAGTCGTCGCGCTGAAGCCGTAGAAGCAGGGCGGCAAGTTGTAGGCATACGCGTGCTGGATCGCACCCGAGACGGTGAAATTCAATCCCTGGGGCGCAACGCGCTTGAAGGAAAGCTCGACGCCTTGAAAGCGTGAGTTGCTCAAATTGAAGTACTGCTCCGAATAGAGCGGCGTCGTAGGGCTGCCCGTCGGGCAGGTCAAGCCTGCACTGTTACTTCCGCACGTTCCGATCGACTGGTATGTCTCTATGAAGTGATTGAAGAGATTCGTCTGGTACGCATCGGCCGAGAAGTACAGCGAGGTCTTTGGCACCCGGACATCTGCACCCAGATCGATTCCGGCCGCCGTCTCCGGTAGGAGGTTGCCGTTATTGAGCTTCACGGTCGCCGTGTTGGTGGTCGTGTTCACGCTCACCGAGCCATTGAGCTGCGAAAGGATATACAGGTACGGAGGTGCGATCGCCGAACCCGCTGCCAACCGCAGGATCGCGTTCGGATTGAGGCGGTATGTCAATCCGAGTCTTTCATCGAAGTGCGACGTGTTTGTCGTCTTGAAGAGCCAGTCGGGGCTGTTGTACGCGCACACCGCCGTTCCGCTCGCCGCCGAACATTCCGGATTCGAATATGTGTACGTGTTCCGGTAGAGATTGTCATAGAGGCTCAACGTGGCGCTGAGCCGGTTGCCTAGAGTAGCCTGGTCGCGGAGAAGGAACGTGCTGGAGGTTTGGGCCGAACCCTCCGGCAGATCCGTGCTGGCGTAATAGGGGGACGCCGTCAGATCGATCGTGCCGCCGCTCGAGTCGTAGAGGGTATTGGACTCGATCTCATAGTCGATCGACTGGTCTGTCGACGTATCCCACGAGAACGTGAGATTGTTGTTCGTCGAAATCGGATGATCCCATTCGACCGAATAGCCGTTGAGTTTGTCGGTTTCATTTTCCTGAAAATAATCGAAATAGTACACGGGCGTCGGCGTCCCGTTGTAGGTGACCGGCACACCGCTGCCATTATTGCCGACGCCGTAGAGTTGTTCGGTTAGCTCGGTCGGAACGTTGGGCTCCTCACCTTGCAGCACCAATCGCACGATCCCGGCGTGATAAAAGCGCCCAAGGATCGTGTCGTTTCCGAGCGTAGTGCGAACCTCTCCCTCGAGGATGGGCTCATTGTTGTTCGTGAGAACGGGTTGACCACTGGCAAAAACGTTCGATATCAGCAGCGGGGAGTTGGGAGCCAGCGCGGTGCCGGTGTATGATGCCCCCGGAGTAAACAGGCTAGGCGTGTACGAGGAGTTATCGCCATTTTCGTCTGCCGTGGTCTGACCGCCGAGATAGGTGAACGTGGCCGTGGTTGCCCCTGAGAGCTTGTAGCGCAGCTTGAGCAGTTCGGAGGCATTGTCGTAATCGCCGAGGATCGTGTAGCAGCATGCGACGAGCGGGTACAGATTGTACACGTAACTCGCCGTGCCCGGAATCAGGCTGCGCCCTTGCGACACGGAGGTCAAGGCGTAGCCCTGGCCCGACGGAACGTTGCCGACGGCTCCGTCATCGCCCTCGCTCGTGGGGTCATACCAGACCCGCTGCCCGTTCAGCGCCGAAGGGTCGTCGTATCCCGCGAAGTCAAAGACGAAGCCTACGCGCCCGACCGTGTCTGAAACGCCGAAATTGTAATATGTTCCGCCGTGGTTGGTCACTCCGAATGTGTAATCCGGTGTAAATGTGAGCGTCGGGTCCTTGGTCTCGAAGTTCACCGTACCGCCGATCGCGTTGTTGACCTCGGGAGCCATGGCCCCCGGTCCCTTGATCACTTCGACCGAACCTAGCATGAAGCTATTGAGATACGTGGTCACATAATCGCCGAACGACTGCGTTGCGAGCGGATGCCCGTCGATCAAGGTCGCGGTTTCGTAACTCAGTCCGCCGCGGATATCGGGAAAGGTGACCGCGCCGAGCGCGGCGCCGTTCGCGTCATCGGACGGTAAGCTGATCTGGACGCCCGGGATCTGATTGAGAACCCGATTGACTTGCGTAGCCGCTTGATCCTCAAAGGTCTGCGACGGAACTACGTTGACGGAAGCCGTCGACGTGTTGAAAGTACCCTGCCCGTACGCGCGGACGGTCGCGATCGTTCGCAGCGACGAAAATGTAGCCGTATGCAAGGTGACATTCAAATGCTCGACCTCGCCCGAGAAGATCGCGAAATCGGACTCGCTCGCCGTATTGTATCCGGCCTTCTGTACCGTAAATACGTACAGCCCCGGGGCAACGCCCTCCACTACGAACTGGCCCTTCGCGTCAGTCGTCGTGTCGTATGTGCTGGCGCCGTGCACGGTCACCCTCGCCCCTACCACGGGCGCGCCGGTCTCGTCGCTTACGGTGCCCCGAACCGCTCCTGTCGTCGACGAGGTTGCCTGCGCGAAAACAGGTTGCGCGATTGAGCAGGCAAGCAACGCGGCGAGGAAAGCTCCAACGAATCTATGCACGCGGCCTCCATGTCGAAAGCAAATACAGCACCACCTGCCGCGGATCACCGGAGCAGATTCTCCGACGAGCGTAAGCGTGCGCGAATTAAGAAGTCATTATGTTCAGGACGATTATGCCGATTGTGCCTGGGCCAAATAGATGCGTTGTGCATGTATTGGCATCTCTCTAGCGGGAATTTGCAATCGCGAATAGGACCCGTCCGGATTGAGCACGCGGCCCTTGACGTTATCCGAGAGCAAGACCGAAAGAACCCCGCTGGTCAACGTCTCGGCCAGCACCGGGTCCATGACCGGCACGGCCAGCTCGACCCGGCGATCCAGGTTGCGGCCCATCCAATCCGCGCTCGACATATAGACCTCGCGGTCGCCGCCGTTTTCGAAAACGTAGATGCGCGAGTGCTCGAGGAACCGGCCGACGATGCTTCGCACGCGGATCGTCTCGCTTACACCGGGGATTCCCGGGCGCAAAATACACATGCCGCGAACGAGCAACTCGATCGGCACGCCGGCTTGCGAGGCGCGATAGAGCGCGCGCACGATCTCGGGGTCGGTGATCGCGTTCAGTTTGGCGCGGATGCCCGCCGGCCGGCCGGCGCGCGCATGATCGGTCTCGCGATCGATCATCGCCAGCATCTCGCGCCGCAGCGTCACCGGCGCCACCAAGAGGTCCTCGTAATCGGTGATGTTCGAGAAGCCGGTGAGCGCATTGAAGAGCTGCGTCACGTCGGCTCCGAGTTCATGCCGGCAGGTGAACAGGCTCAGGTCGGTATAGAGGCGCGCGGTCTTCTCGTTGTAGTTGCCGGTGCCGAAGTGCATGTAACGGCGGATGCCGTCCTCTTCCTGGCGCACGACCATCAGCGTTTTGGCGTGCACCTTCTGACCGGGGAATCCGTAGACGACGTGTACGCCCGCCCGTTCTAGCCGCCGCGCCCATTCGATGTTGTTCTCCTCGTCGAAGCGCGCTTTCAGTTCGATGACGACGGCAACTTGCTTCTCGTTCTCGGCCGCCTCGAGCAGCGCGCGCACGATCGGAGAATTTTTCCCGGAGGTGCGGTATAGCGTCGCCTTGATCGCCAGTACCTGTTCGTCCTCGGCGGCCTGCTGCAAGAATTGCAGCACCGGATCGAAGGACTCGTACGGGTGGTGCAAGAGCAGATCGCTCTCGCGGATCAATGCGAAGAGATCGGTTTTACCGACCAGCATCCGCGGAATCGCCGGCATGAAGGGCGCATCGCGTAGCGATTCGTAATCGGGTAGATTCACGATCTGCCAAAGATCGGAAAGCGCCATCAGCCCGTCGACTTCATAGCAATCCACGTCGCCGAGCTCGAGCGATTTCAAGAGAAAGTCGCGCATGTACTCGGGCATGCCGCGCTCGACTTCGAGCCGTACCGGTTCGCCGAAGCGGCGGCGCTGCAGTTCCGACTCGATCGCCCGCAGCAAATCGTCGGCTTCGTCTTCCTGCAATTCGAGATCGGCGTCGCGCGTCACGCGAAAGAGGTACGCTTCGCGCACGGTCATCCCGGGGAAGAGCGCGTCGAGGTGGTGCGCGATCAGATCTTCGATGAGCACGAAATGCCGCTCGCCCTCCGGGGTGCCTTCCAACGGAACGAAACGCGGCACCGTCGGCGGAATCTTGACCCGCGCGAAATGCAGCTCGACGCCCTCGGCCGTCGGCTCCTCGAGTTCGACCGCAAGCGAGAGCGAGAGGTTCGAAATGTACGGAAACGGGTGCCCGGAATCGACGGCGAGCGGGGTCAGTACCGGAAAGAGACGGTCGTCGAACGTGCGCTCGAGCGCGAGCTGGCGATCTTCGGGTAATTCCGAGATGCGCAGGACTTGGATGCCCTCGCGTTCGAGCGCCGGCAGCAGCTCCTCGTTGAGCAGACGCGTCTGCGTGGCGAGCGAGGTGCGAAGCCGCGTCGATACCGCGGCGAGATGCTCGGCGGGCATGCGCCCGTCATCCGAGCGCCATACGACTTGAGCTTCGATCTGCTGTTTGATCGCCGCGACGCGAATCATGAAGAATTCGTCGAGATTCGTACCGTAGATCGCGACGAATTTGAGCCGTTCGAAGAGCGGATTGCTCGAATCCAGCGCTTCCTCCAAAACGCGGTCGTTGAACTCCAGCCACGAAAGTTCGCGGCTGAAGTACAGTGAAGGATCGTCGAGCGGGAGGGGCGGCCGCTCGAGCGCTGGGTCTTCCTGCGTGAGCATCGTCGATGGTTTCGCCCCGGTCAGGTAAAAATCCAGCGAATATGTGGCAAACGTTGTTCCCCGATACCCTGCGCCATGCCGAGCTGGCCCTCAGCGCGCTCGTCCTCGCCTGCTCGATCGGCGCGCCTTTCGGCCTGCTCGCCGCCTCGCGCGGCTGGGCACGCTCGCCGATCCTCGCGGCTGCCGCGCTCGGACGCACGCTTCCGAGCATCGCGGTCCTCGCGCTGCTCGTTCCGCTGCTCGGCGTCGGCGCGCCGCCGGCGATCGCGGCGCTCACGCTTCTCGCGCTCCCGCCGATCGTGTTCAATGTCGATTTGGCCGTTCGCAGCGCTCCGGCTGCGGCGCTCGACGTTGCTACCGGCCTCGGGATGACCGCGCGCCAACGCTTCGTTCGCGTCGTTGTTCCGTTCGCACTTCCGACGGCGCTGGCCGGCGTGCGCACCGCGTCGATCGAAGTGATCGGCAGCGCCGCGCTCGCGACCTTCGTCGGCGCCGGCGGACTGGGCGACGACATCGTTCGCGGCTTGCAAACCGCCGACTCCGCGCTGTTGATCGCGGCATCGATCCTGGTCGCGGCGCTTGCCTTTCTCGCGGGCATTCGCTCGTGACGATCTCGCGCGCTCGCGCACTCGCGCTGCTCGCCTCGCTGCCGATCGCGACCGCATGCACCGCGCGCAACGCGATTGCGGTTGGATCGAAGAACTTCACCGAATCGATCGTGATCGCGGAGATTTACGCGCAGGCGCTCGAACGCGCCGGGCTGCCCGTCGAACGGCGGCTGAACCTCGGTTCGACCCAGATCGCGCTCGCGGCGATGGCGCGCGGCGATATCGATCTGTATCCCGAATATACGGGGACGGCGTTGATCGATGTGCTGCATCACGCGCCGATCCGTGACGCGCGCGCGAGTTACGATTACGTCAGAGACGAATTCAAACGTCGCTACGATCTCGTTTGGCTCACCCCCTCGCCGATGAACGATTCCCAAGGGCTCGCCACGACCGCCGCCATCGCTGCGCGCTATCATCTGCGTACGCTCTCGCAGCTTGCTCTGGCCGCGCCGCGCTTGCGCCTGGCGACGATTCCCGAATTCATCAGCCGGCCCGACGGACTCCCCGGCCTGCAGCGCGTCTACGGCGGCTTTCGTTTCAAGTCGGTTCATGTGTACGACATCGCGCTGAAGTACCAAGCGCTGCTCACCGGCAACGCCGACGTCGCCACCGCGTTTACGACCGACGGTGCGATCGTCGTCGATCGGCTCGTCGTTCTCGAAGACGACAAGCATCTCTGGCCGGCCTATAACGTCGCACCAGTCGTACGCGCCGCGACGCTCGCGCGCGAACCGCGCATCGCGCGCGTGCTGGACGAAATCTCCCCCCGGATCAACGACGAGCGCGCGCGCATGATGAACGCGGCCGTCGAAAGCCGGGATCGCGATCCAGCCGACGTGGCCGCCGACTTCTTGAAGGGGGCCGCATGAGCGGCGCGGCGATTCACCTCTCGGGCGTACGCGCAACCTACTCAAATAGCACGAGGCCTGCGATCGACGCAATCGACCTCGACGTACAGCCGGGCGAATTCATCGCGCTCGTTGGTCCGTCGGGATGTGGCAAGAGCACGTTGCTGCGCACGATCAACCGGCTGGTTCCGATCGAGGCCGGGCGCATCGAGTTTGACGGTACCGACATCGCCGGCCTCGATCCGGTGGCGATGCGCCGCACGATCGGCTATGCGATTCAGGCCGTCGGGCTCTTCGCGCACATGGATGTAGCGGCCAACGTCGGCGTCGTCCCTTCGCTGCTGGGCTGGGATCGCGCCGCCATCGACGCGCGCGTCGACGAAATGCTCGAGCTCGCGCGGTTGGATCCGCGCCAATATCGTCATCGCCGGCCACACGAACTCTCGGGCGGAGAAGCACAGCGCGTCGGCGTCGCTCGCGCGCTGGCGGCGCGCCCGCGCGCGCTCTTGATGGATGAGCCGTTCGGTGCGCTCGATGCGATCGTGCGCCGCGAACTCCAGCACGAATTGCACGACATCGTCCGAGGGGCAGGCACGACGACGCTGTTCGTAACCCACGACGTGAACGAGTCGCTGCTGCTGGCCGATCGCATTGCGGTGATGAACGCCGGCCGGATAGAACAGTGCGCGACGCCGCTGGAGGTCCTGGCCGACCCGGCAAACGAGCACGTGCGCGATCTCTTCGCCGATGACGCGGCGGTGGCCAAACTGCGCGAGCGAGCAAAGCACGGATGAGCTATCTCTTCGCGCATCCGCTGCACGTTGCAGCCCTCGGCGCCGCGCATCTCGCCTTGGTCGCGACGGCGCTTGCCGCAGCACTTGCGATCGCGCTTCCACTCGGGCTGGTCCTTGCCCGGCGGGAACACGCCTCGAACCTGGTTCTCGGCGTGCTCGGTGCGATCTACACGATCCCCAGCCTCGCGCTGCTCGCCGTGCTGGTCGAATTGATCGGCCTTGGTTCCGCACCGATTTTCGTCGCGCTGGTCGCCTACGCCCAGTTCGTGCTCGTGCGTAACGTCATCGCAGGCGTGCGCGGCGTCGATCCGGCGCAGCGTGACGCCGCGCTCGGCATGGGCATGTCGGCCGTTCAGCGCACCTGGCGCGTCATCGTTCCGCAGGCCCTGCCGGTCGTCGTCGGCGGCGTCCGCGTTGCCGCGGTTGCGATGGTGGCGCTCGCGACGCTCGGTGGTTATGTCGGGGCCGGCGGCCTCGGATCGCTGATCTTCATCGGCTTCACCATCCATCATACCGACGAAATCGTAGCCGGCAGCGTAGCCGCCTGTGCGTTGGCGATCGCGATCGACGGATCGCTGCGCCTGCTGGAACGGCTCGTTCGCGTGAACTAACCGCGCACTAAAAGGTAGAGAGCAAACCGCTGCGCGGAGTCGGTCCAGCGCTTGACCAGCGTGAAGCCGGCGCCCGACGCCAGCTCGGCGACGTCCGCATCGTCGAATTTGTAGGAGGACTCGGTATGAATGGACTCACCGCGCGCAAAGGCGACGTCGAGGTCGATCGCTTCGATCCGCACCCGTTGGTCACGATCAGAACGCAAGAAGGACTCGATGCATCCGCGCTCCTGGTTGTAACGCGCGACGTGCTCGAACGTATGTAAGTCGAACGCCCCGCCTAGTTCTCGATTGATCCGTCCGAGCAAATTCTTGTCGAATGCCGCGGTAACGCCGGTCGGATCGTCGTACGCGAGCTCCAACGTAGCTCGATCCTTCTTGCGGTCGAGGCCGAGCAGCAGACCGTCGCCCGGGCGTAGAGCGCGCGCAATCAGGGCGACGAGTTCGCGCGCCGTCTGGGGCTCGTAATTGCCGAGGTTGGATCCCATCAGCATTGCCAGGACGCGCCGCTCGAATCTGAGCGCCCCGGAGCGCAGTACGGTGAAGTAGTCGCCCGCATATGCCCGCACCGAGAGCGCCGCATACCGCTCCACCAACGCAAGCGACGCGTTGCGCAGCGCGTCGGCTGAAATATCGATCGGGCTGTAGTGCAGGTTGGGTTGAACGCGCAGCGCCTCTTCGATCAACAGCCGCGTTTTGTTCGCGCTGCCGCTGCCCAGTTCGAGAAAGTCGACCGGTTCATCGAGCACGCGCACGATCTCCCAACCCCATTCACGCAGGATCTCGGTTTCACTCGACGTCAGGTAATACTCGGGCGTATAGGTGACCGCATCGAAGAGCGCTGAGCCCAATTCGTCGTAGAAATACTTCGGCGAGAGGGCTTTGGACCGCGCGGAGAGTCCGCGGCGGACGTCGTCGGCAAAGTGATGGTCGGCGGCAGCGCCCGCAACTTCGACGATTTCAAGCCGATCCCGGGGGATGGTAACCCGCAACTGCATGCCCCCCTATACCCAGGGAAGGGGCGGTTTAGTTGCCTACTTGGGGCAGATTTCGTGGATGGCCCCTTCGGCAGCCGGATCTTGCGGCGTCCCGAGCGGCCGCATGTACATCGCCATATAGGTCTTGCCGTTCGCATTGGTGGCGAGAAAATCGATCTGCCGCTTTTCGGCGTTCGAACCCGGCGCCGGGGAGCCGAGCACGTCGCGCTCGCCGATCATCGATACGTACACGGCTTGCTGGCCGCCGCCGCAGATTCGGATCGTGGCCTTCTTCTGAATCTCCGCGTCGCGTACGTCGGAACTGGAGACGGCCTTGTCGAGATCGATCTCGGTCGGCATCGCCATCAGCATCAGCACGCCCTGGTTCGGACCCCGCCACATTTGCATGAACGGTCCGAGGGACATGACCGACGTATAACCGGCGGGCGCTTTGAAGGTCAAGGCTTCGCCGGCGCTTCCGCAGCTCGCAAGTACGGCGATTGCGGCCGCACCGGAAAAACAGCGATGCAGATTCATGCGCGTCCGCTTCAACGCTGTGCGACGAAATCCGCCCCGCGACGCTCGTAGCCGGCGATCCGCGCCCACCGTTCGTAGATCAACTCGATGTATTCGCGTGTCTCGGGATACGGCGGAACGCCGCGGTAATACGCGACCGCGCCCGGTCCCGCGTTATACGCCGCGAGGGCAATCGCATAGGGATTTGCATAGGCCGCGCGATACGCGGCGACATACGACGCCAACAGCGACGCGGCGCCCGGAATCGCGCGGTACGGATCGAACGGATCGACGCCATGATCGTCCGCCGTTCCGATCTCGAATTGTGCGATCCCGATCGCACCCGCGGAGGAAAGCGCTCGCGGATCGTATGCGCTCTCTTGCAGGATCGTTGCCGCCAGAAATTCGGGCGGCAACCCGGACGCGCGTGCGGCGCGGACCGTCGCGTCGGCAAGTGAGAGCGAACCAATCGCGGTGATCCGTGGGTTGGTGCGAAGAATCGCACGCGCGATTGCCAGCTCGGCTGAATCCAAGCGCCCGCCGTCTTCAATCAGACGAGCTCCGAACAGTGCGTCGACGTGCGAGGGCGCCGGCCAGCTTAACGTGGTGTTAAAGGCAAATTTCAGGTTGGGAATTGCCATCCGCTGCATCACCGTAGTACGGTCAAAGGTAGAAGCGTTGCAGCCGCACAACATGGCCGCAGCGGCTAGGACGAAGACCGTCTTCGGACGAAGGAAGCGGATACATGGCACTTGCACTTGCAATGTTGATCGTTCTCGTGGTGGGAGATTTCGCATCGACGTTCTTCTACCATGTCCCACAACATCTTTGGTTTACGTTGCATCTGCGCACGCATCACGATCGCCGGCGGTCGTACTGGGATCATGCGGTCCTCTCCACCAACGGTGAAGTGCTGCTCGACGGCTTTCTCGGCGCCGTCCCCTATCTGATCGTCGCGACCCTGGTCTGGCAACTCTCGATACCCGGGGCACTGCTCGGCCTGGTTCTCGGGCAGCTGCACGTGTGGTGGCGCCACACCACGGAGTTGGGCTGGAAGACGCCGGCGTGGCTACTGGCGGTGGCCCGGCCCATGCAGATCGTGCTCCCCGAGGACCACGACGGCCACCACCGAAACCCCGATATCGAGTTTGGCGACATTTTTCGCTTCTATGACGCACCAGCCCGGTATCTGCTGGCCAAACTTGCCCCCACTTCCCGCCGCGTGCGCAATGCCGCGCTCCGGCGATCGAAACGGGCTCCGGTGCGCGCATAGACGATAGCGGAGACTGAATGACCAAACGGGCGCTCTTCCTGATTTCGGACACGGGCGGCGGGCACCGAAGCGCATCGAACGCAATCACCGCAGCCTTGGACGAAATCACGGAGCCCGTTTCATTCGAGCACCGCATCGAAGACGTCGCCGCCCACTGCTCCTTCCCGCTCACCCAACTCGGTCTGGGCTACAGCATGGCGCTGCGCTACGCACCGCCGGTCTATGGCGCGCTGTACTATGCGACCAACGGGCGCCGTCGTTACCGGGCGTTGGTCCGCTTCTGTGAACCGCTCTACCGCGAACGCCTGCGCGACCTTTTCCTGAGCTATGGACCGGACGTGATCGTCTCGGTCCATCCGCTTCTCAATCACGCCGCGCTGCGCGCGCGAGCCGATGCGCAGCTGGAACACGTGCCGATCGTGACCGTCATCACCGATCTCGGGAAGGTCCACGAGTCGTGGCTCATGCCCGATGCCGACGCGGTCGTCGTGCCGGCGCGCGAAGTCTACGAACGCGCCCTCTCGCGCGGTATCTCGCCTAGCCGGCTGCGGCTCCTGGGTCAGCCGATCCATCCACGGTTCGACGACGTGGTCGGGACCAAACCGATGCTGCGCGCTCAGCTCGGCCTACCGGGCGATCGGCTCGTCGTCATGCTGATGGCAGGCGGCGAGGGCGGCGGCAAACTTCTTCCGACGACGCTGGCGCTCGCGAAAGCGCGCTTGCCGATCCATTTGCTGGTCGTGTGCGGCCGCAACGAAACGCTCCGCGTCCGGCTGGAAGAGATCGCCCGGCGGCTGCCGACGCCGATCTCGGTGCTCGGCTTCACCGACAAGATTCCCGAATATTTCCGCGCCGTCGATCTGTTGGTGACCAAAGCCGGGCCCGGGTCCATTGCCGAGGCCAACGCCGCCCAGCTTCCAATGGTCGTCTACGACTACGTGCCCGGACAGGAACGCGGCAACGTCGAGTTCGTCCGGCACAACGGCCTAGGCGCGATCGCCATCCACAGCGCCGCCGAGGTCGTGCGCTCGGTGCGCGCGATGATTCGCACGCCGCACCGGCTCGAGGAGATTCGACGCAATCAGGAGTTGGTCGCGCCAAAACACAGCTCGCGCCGCATTGCCGCATTGATCGCGCAGGTTGCGAACTCGGGAACGCTACCGGCCCAGGATGATATGCCGCCGCGCGGCCTCGCCGTGGCTGCTTCGCTTTAGTCGGGTACGCCTTAGGACTGCCCGGGTGTTGAGGCGAACCAGGGCGACGCGCCACGACCATTCGTAAGCGGGGAGGCCCGCGTCATGGGGCTGGCTGACAGAGTACCGACGACAACGGATGCGTACGCTATTTGGATGCGAACGCATTCCGCTGTGGCTGGGTCGACTGCTCGGATCAGAACGGGAACGTTATAGCGTACGGCCTGCTGTAGCGTATTACAACCCCCCGCAAAGCGGCAGTTCTCAGTGCAGGGCACTCGATCGCATTGCGCGCGTCGTGCGCCGACTGCCGCCCGACCGCACGGCGACCGGCGCACGCACGCACTCCGTTCGCACGCTCGATTCCGATGGCGTTGGAGGCGGTCGTCACGATAAGGGCAGTCGAGAAGAGACCTAGCGAGAGGTTCGCAGCCCGCGCTACAGAACGCTCCAGCACTGCCGAAGAGTGACGATGAGACTGCAGCGACGGATTGTTATGATCGTCACCCTGCTCGCATTCTGTGCGAGCGGGCGTACGAGTGCGGCCGATTCGGGAACGTTGAGGGTCGGAAGCGTTTGGCCCGAGGCGCGCCGTCCGGATCTACGGTTTGCTGCGCAAATTACGCAGGCGCAACTTCAGGGGAACGCGCCGCTTCCCGATGCGTTTCAAGTTGCAGTGCCGGCCGGCGTGAGCGTAGCGATCGTCGCGGGGGCGCAAACCGTGACGCTTTTCTCAGGATCGTACCGATTCCAAAAGATCGGGACGCATGAAAATGTCGCCTGCGTTGCCGCGTGTAAAGCGGCGCTGAACGATCCGCGCGGATTCTACACCGTGAGCGCGCACGGCGTCGATGCTGCCGCCGAGGACCCGGTCTACACGGTCGAAGCAGACGAGCATGGAGTCACCGTTTCCTGCAGCGCGGGCCGCGTGAACGCCACGAGCACGGCGACGGTCTTCATAAAAGATTCGGGCAGCGAAGTTCCCAACGTACGCGAGATCGACGTCATCGGGCCAAACGATGCAAAATACTACAGTTTCACCGAGGGGCAGTATATCAAGAGCTTCGGGACGCTCGTCGGTGCCGTGCAGTATTACAAGGATCGATTGGCAGAGGCGCAGCACAGCGGCGATCCCGACCGGATAGAAACCGCGCTGGACGCACTCTCCCGCGTCGAAGGTGATAGCGGCGATTACAAGAGCGAAGAAGAGCACGCGCGAGACGCTCTGAAATTGGCGCAGCAACGCTTTACTGGCGACAACGCCGACGTCGCGAATGAGTACTCCACGCTCGCCGCCGCTTTGAACAGCAACGACGAGGACGCGCAAGCGCTCTCGATGGCGCAAGCGTCGGTCGCGATGTGGAACCGGCTGGATCCGGCCGGCACGCAGAAAGGGCACGCATGGGCGCTCGGGTCGGAAGCCGACGTGTTCATGGACCTCGGCCGATTCGAACGAGCAATCGACGCGTACACGCAGGAACTCAAGATTTTTCGGGCCGCCGAGAATAAGCCCGGTCGAGGCGATGTCGTAGCGCTGGAACGCCTCGGAAATGCGTATTACAGCATCGATACGCAAAAGGAGCTTGGCTATGTTCTACAGGCGCTCTCCGTCGCGAAGAATCTCGGGGGTGCAAACGCCACCACGCCGACGGTCGCGCGCCTTCTTCAGCAAGTGTCGATCGCCTATGGGAACACGGACAATCCCGATTTGGCGCTATCGTACGCGCAGAGAGCGTACGACGCGTGGTTGCACTTGCTCGGAACGGAGAAGGCCGAGAAAGTCGTGGGGCAAGGCATTCGTCCGTTGATTCTCGCTTACATCGACAAACAAGATTACGTGAAAGCGCTTGCGCTGACGCAGCATGCGATCTCGATCCTCGACGTGCTGCCGAACGTCCCGGCCGAGGACGACTACGAGATGTATTGGGAACTCGGCGAGATCGATTCGCACTTGCACGACGACGATGCGGAGAAGCAAGCGTATCTCAAGGCGCTGAGCTATGCCAAGGAGCTCGAGGGCCACGGTAATCCCGCGGAAAACCGCGAGACGTACGCTGAATTGAGCGGTATCGCAAACGGGCTCCACGATGACGACGCGTCGATTCGCTATGCGCAGATGGAACTCGCGACCGCAAAGGAAATGTCCGACGCTCCCGACGAGCTGGTTTGGGCTTACGAAGACGTTGCGCGGACGCAGTGGAACCTTTCTTCCCGCGAGCCCTCGTATCTGGCGCAGGCCGAAGCCAATTATCAGTCTGCCGCGAATCTCGCGACGAGCGAGCACCTCGACGCGCGGACCGTTCTCGTGGCGGATGAGTCTTTGGGAAGGGAGGCGGCGGATGCTGCGGACTATCTCACCGCTGCCAAAGGCGAGGAGTTAGCCTATGGCGCCGCGACCGCCGCCGGCGGTGCGTGGCCCAACGACGTCTACGACGACGGCGTTCGGTACGTCGCACCGCGTATCTTCGCGGGCGGCATCCAGGCGCTCGATGCAAACGATCTCGATCGCGCGCGTTCGCTCTATTCACTCGCTCTCGATCTCGTCACGCTGGGCGGCCGCAACGCAAGCTCGCTCAATCATCTCGGGCCGCTCGACACGGGGACGGTCGAGCTCGCCTTCCGGGATCTGGCCGATGCGGACGTCAAAGCGCATCAACCTCAGCGGGTCGCGACGGATCTCGCAAGAATCGACGCGCTCCTGCCCGAGGCGGTCGAGCTGCAACTCGCGCTTGGCGAAGGTGCGCTCTATTCGGGCGATGCGGATTCGGCCGCTAGCGTGTTTTTACGTTACCACGACCGGCCGATTCAGGTCTCCGCGACGCCCGTCATCTTCGACGACGCGGGAGATGTGCTGATCAAGGCGATCGACGCGTACCGGACCGGCGGCGTCGACGTCGCGCAGTCGAGCGAGATCGAGGCTATGCTGAAAGGGAACGGCGCTGCGCGCGACCGGCTCGCGAGCGCGTTCCGGTCGGATTCTCCAAGCGCCAAGACTGAATTCGTCGATGATGCCGAGGCGCTCGCGGATGAGGACATTTTGAACGGTGCGCCGGCCGACGCCGTCCGGATCGCGCAGGCCGGTCTGCAGGTCGACGCGACGAACCCGCTACTCTTGCTGCGGCTCGCACATGCGTATCTGTACTCGAACGACCTTGCTTCGGCAAAGCCGCTCTACCTGCGGATCCGCGATGCGAGGTACGGCGATTCCGGCGAAACCTTTGCGGCGATCGCGCTCGCGGATTTTACACGCTACCGGCAGCACGGCGTCGATTCGCCGAACGTGCCTGCCATCCAGTCACTCCTGAGCGGCACCGGAGCGCCGCTCTGGCACTAGCAACGTGAGAGGAGACCGGTTCATGGGCATCGCGGGGAAGCAGAGACATTGCCTTACGATTGTCGCTTGCGTGGGCATGTTCGTGCTCGGGGTCGAAAACGCGAGCGCGAACGTCAGCTTGAAAAACGGAAATTTTTTCATCGCGTACACGGACACCGACGATTATGCGGTCGGATCCCTCGACACGCAGGTCGAGCGCGTGTACAACAGCAAGACCGACTTCACCGGTATGTTCGGCGAGGGCTGGGGCGCCGACTTCGAAGTGAACTTGCGCGTGCAAGCCGATGGGTCGCTCGTCGTCCATGAGTACGGCGGCGGCGCGGACAATCATTTCGCGCCGCGGGACGTTCCTTTGAGAACCCAGGACACGATCGTCGCCGAGGTGATGGACGCGGCGACCAAGAGCGGTGCTTTCTCGAGTGACGATGCGAAGCGCAAGTACGAGTCTTCGTTGCAGGGAGACTATCTCGAGAAGCAATGGGAGTACTATCGCGAGCGGAATCTCATCGCGCCGCTGGTTCTACCAGTCGGCGAGCGATTCTTCAGCGGCCGGTTTTCAACACAGATCGTCACACGCACCGCCGATGGCTACCGCCGCGATACGCCAGACGGAAAAACGCAGCTCTTCGATCCTTCCGGGCACCTGGTGCGAGCCGAGGATTCGAACGGTAATTCCGTTTCGTATACCTACGATGCGAATGGGCATCTCACGGAGATCGACAACAGCAAGGGAGATCGCTTGATCTTCCACGTGGACGCGAACGGCTTTGTGGCGTCGGTAACCGAAGCGTCCGGCAAAACGGCGCAATACAGCTATAGCGGCAAGGATCTCGTTCACGCCGTCGACGTAGACGGCCACGTGTACGACTACACGTACGACGGACGGCACAATCTCGTTGCCGTCAAGGTTTCGGGGACGCCGGGAGGGGGCACGAGTTATGCCATCGCCTACTACCCGTACGACCAGCTCGAGAACGTCAAGAGCGTCAAGACGAGTGACGGCGTTTTGAGCCAATATAAGTACTTTCAAACGGTGCGCGGCGGAAACAGCGTGCAGACCGCGGTCGTTACGACGACCGGGCAAGACGGCGCCAAATCGCAGCAGCTGGATCGGTACACGTATCTTGGCACGACCGAACCACTCCAGCTCCACGAGCTCTACGAAAACACCGACGGCGATTGGAAGGACACGATCTACGACGCTGCGGGGTATCCGCTAAAGATTACGACGGCAGATGGTTGGTCGGCCTTTGCCTACGACTCGCTGGAACGCGTCGTCATGAAGCAGACCCCGTACGAGAAGGTTGCATTGCAATACGATCCCGAGACGGGTAAGCCAAGCTACGTCGCCGACACGATTGGAAAGAAGACGACGTGGTCTAAATTCACGTACGACTCCAAGGGCAACGTCACGCATGCGCTCGACAGCGATGGTCACGACCTGGCGCTTACCTACGACGACAAGGGGCAGATCGCTTCGATTACGAGTGGAGCGCACGTAATGACGTTCGCGTACGACGCGGACGGCCATCCAACGGTCATCGCCGTCACCGGACTCGGAAGCATCAACGTGACCTATAAAGCCAACGGCGATATCAAAGACGTATCCAGCAGCGCCGGCCCGAAGGTTGCCGCGCAAGTCACGACGATGTTCCAAGAGCTGCTCAACGTCGTGAATCGCGCGAACGTGACCTTCGATAACTAGGCACTCCGGTTGTCGATGAAGCGAGCGATCAACCGCTGGCGGCTCATTCCGCGATGGATACGCCAGACGGTGGTGCTGTGCCTCATTTATGCGGTGCTGATGATCGCTGCCTATTGGTGGTTCCCCTGGCACGGATTGGATATGCAGCTCGCCGCGCGTTACAGCGTGCTGCAATCGCGACTCAGCCCGCAGATCACGCTCGTCGATCTGGGAAGCTATATCGCAGGAAACCGCCCGGCAAATCAGCGCAGCCTCGCCATGCTCCTCACGCGCCTCGACGGTCTGCACCCGAACGAGCGGCGTCTGATTCTCGACCTGCACTTCCTGCCGTGCGAGCCGTGCGAAGGGCAGGCACTGCAAGCTCGCACGGGACTTGTCAACGCGCTCTCGCGGCTCAGAAAGGACGGTTGGCAGCTTTATGCAGTCGAGCTGTTGCAAACCGACGACCTGACCGGTGCTCCTACGGGGCGGGAAGCGGACGACGGACCGATCTACGCGACGCTTTCCGGCGCGGCTCATACGCGCTTCGGCGCGCACGATTCGGGTGTCGTCTTCTATCGGCACTGCTACTCGGGCGCGGAATTTCCGCCATCGAGCGATGCGGCGTCTTGGGACGTCTGGTCGATGATGGACGTGCTGCGGCAAGGCCATGATACGAGCACCCCGTGCGATACGGGCAATCTCTTTGTTTCGATCGGTGACTGGTCGAAGGACGATTATGCCAAACCGAACGGCCCGGCGAACGCGCAATTCTATACGGTCCATGACTCCGATCGCGCCCTGCCGGCCGGTCTGCGCGAGAATCCCGGTGCGTACATCATCGTCGGGACGTTCGAAAACGACCTTCCGTTTCAACATCTGAATACGGCGGCGACAGCGAATGTGATCGAATCGCTGAATCAGCTGCATGGACCGGGCTTTGTCGATGTTCCAGGACCTATGCTTTTGGCTTGGGCGCTAAGCGATATGATTGGTGGCGCCGGATACCAGGTGAAACCACTCGAGAGCGGGCTTCTCGTCTTCGTCGTGCTCTGCTCGCTCGTGACCGCGTTCGCCACCGCGGCGTTCTTTCTGCTGCTGCGCCGTTTCCGTCTGCGGGGAGCGCGCTATCTGCTGCCTGCGATAAGTGCAACGCTTGGACTGATGGTGACGGCGCTTGCATTGTTCGTCGCGGGGAAGATCTCGATCGACGTCTTGAGCCCGCCGGCGGTCTATCCGCAAGTCTCGCTCGCGTATGCGGGGATTCTTCTGAGTGCCGTACTTTCGGGAGTCCGGGCGAGTCAAGTTCCGACGTGGGAAGACGACCCGCGAGCCAAACGCGATTGGGATGTTTTCCTGAGCTATGCACACGCCGACATCGACTGGGTTTACAGCCACATCAAGGTCCCGCTCGACAAGGTGACGCTGCCGAACCGGAAACTCAACGTCTTCTTCGATAAAGACTGGGACAGTCTCGAGTCGGGAATCGATTGGCTCCCGCAACTCACGCGCGACGTCATGAACAGCCGTTTTGTCATAGCGATATACTCCGACAGCTATTTCAAGCAGGGGGAGAAAGGGTATTGCTATCACGAGTTGACGTGCGCGTACAAACGTTGGATAGAGACCGGCGATCCATCGTTTCTGCGCCCCATCATGATCGGGGCGCCCAACATTCCGCAGGAATTCCAGCGTGTCAACGCAGTCGGCCCCGATAAATTAGATGACATCATCGCCGATATCGTCCGGCGCCTCACGCGCGCGGATGAGGAGGTTAGCGTATGATCCTTGCGGTCGTGCTGTCGGCGTCGCTGCGTGCCGGGAGCGCCGGCAACCTCTCGACCGCGTGCTGCGGAACGATGACGAACGTGCAGATCGTCGCGGCAACGCCGCTGGCCGTCACGTTACTCGACAACGGCACGAATGAGGCGGATTGCGACTGGCCGGAGATCGTGCCGGTCGCGCAGATTCGCTCTTTTCTAGCAACCGAGCGCGGGCGCTGGACGATTTCCGAGCAAAGCGCTTGGCTGCGGCGCTTCGGACTCGACCCTCCCGCAATCTCGAGCTGGGATTCGTTTTTCGTATCGCGTACCGGCGCGCTCGATGTTTTCGACACCTCCGGCAAAACGTGGTGCGGCGCGTGCAGCGTGCGGCGCGTCGTTACGAGCGGCGTCTATATGTCCGAAGAAACGCCGGGCGGTCGAAAAAACCAGAGATATATTCCCTTCGCGCGCATAGGACGCGTTCAAATCGAAAACGCTTGCTGAAAGGTGTATGCTGAGACCATGTTTTTCATCATCTGGCGCGGCTGGGGATTTCTCGCGGTTCTCATCCCGCTCGTCCTCGTCTTCGTGTGCGCCGTGATCGGTGCCATGATTTCGCCGATAGCAAGCGCCGTTGGCGTTGCCGTCGGCGGCGCGATCGGTGCATACCTGGTGTGGATACTGGGCGTCAGGTGGAATTCAGAGCCGGGACGTGTGCTCGTCGATCCCAGCGACGGCTCGCAGGTCGTACTTCGCCGGACGCATTCGCTCTTCTGGATTCCAATGCAGTGGTGGGGGCCGGTCATGGGCGTGCTCGCGCTGCTTCTCGCGCTCTCGATGGCGTTTGCAGGGAATCCGGGGGCGCACGGGTCGACGACCTAACGTGATCGCCGCTCCGAGAGCTATGGACCGGACGTGATCGTCTCGGTCCATCCGCTTCTCAATCACGCCGCGCTGCGCGCGCGAGCCGATGCGCAGCTGGAACACGTGCCGATCGTGACCGTCATCACGGATCTCGGGAAGGTCCACGAGTCCTGGCTCATGCCCGATGCCGACGCGGTCGTCGTGCCGGCGCGCGAAGTCTACGAACGCGCCCTCTCGCGCGGTATCTCGCCTAACCGGCTGCGGCTCCTGGGTCAGCCGATCCATCCACAGCCGGGCCCGGGTCCATTGCCGAGGCCAACGCCGCCCAGCTTCCAATGGTCGTCTACGACTACGTGCCCGGACAGGAGCGCGGCAACGTCGAGTTCGTCCGGCACAACGGCCTGGGCGCGATCGCCATCCATAGCGCCGCCGAGGTCGTGCGCGCGGTGCGCGCGATGATTCGCACGCCGCACCGGCTCGACGAGATTCGACGCAATCAGGAATTGGTCGCGCCAAAACACAGCTCGCGCCGCATTGCCGCGTTGATCGCGCAGGTTGCGAACACGGGAACGCTTCCGGCGCAGGATGATATGCCGCCGCGGGGCCTCGCCGTGGCTGCTTCGCTGTAAAGGATTCAGCGGGCGCTCCGTCGCTAGTCGACGTGAGGAGGACTAACGATGAAGCGACGCTCTTTTTTGTTTATAGCTCTAGCGACCATGATGCTCACCTCCCTGACCGTTACGCAAACCGTGTCGGCAAAGCCCGGCGACCGGATGAAGTACGTGGTCTACAGCAAAATCAACACGAAGACATGGGTAACGTGGTACAAAACGGAAACGTTCGGCATTCGCAAGATGATCGCGGGCGGCTGGATGGAGCCCGGCAAGTCGTTCACCCAAGAGTTGATCGAAGGCAATACGTATTACGTTCGCGGTGACGTCATGAACGATCAAGGCAAGAAGATTTATGACACGACCGCGAAGGTCGAGATCGGACCCGGATATCCAACGAGCAAGACGCTGATGAAAGGTAGCGACAACTACTACTGGCAGTAAGCGCCGGTTCTCATCGCGTCACGAGACACAGAAAAAGGGCCGGCATTTCTGCCGGCCCTTTTAACGCGCGAACCTCGGGAATTTTCGTTCTGGTTAGGCGCCGGGAGGCGACGTGATCAAGAGCGACCATGAGCCTCCCGGCGACGACACCAGGGCGAACATTACAACGCGTTCGCCAGGGCCCAGCCCTTTGGTGCGCCGATCCCCGCGGCTTGGTTGTACTCGGTGGCGCTGCACGAGTACGCGATATTGTCGCCGGAGGTGCAGGGCGTGTAGTAGTCGCTGTAGCCGGTCGATGAGAACAGGCTGTACAGCGTCGAGTTGAGCCATCCGAGCTTACTCGCGTGGAGTTCGTCGGCTTCGATGAACAATGCCACCGATGCCGGTGAAGACCACGACGTACCGAGGTATTCGCCCCACGCGCCGCCCGTGTAGACGGCAACGTAGTCGAACGGCAACGAGATGTCGGGTTGATTGCGGCCCGAGGTGATCATACCCGCGATGCCGCTCTGCCAGCTCGGCAGCGCGACGACCGTCGAGACGCCGCCGCCGCCGTAGCACGTGTCGTCGACACCGCCCGAGCAGGACGCATCGCCCGCCGTGACGGTTTCGAGTGCGCCGGTGCTGCTGTTCTCGGTGAAGTTGATGCCGCCGACCGACGTGAAGTACGGATCACCGGCCGGTGAACTCACGCCCTTCTCGTTGTCGTCGGAACCGCATTCGTCCGAGCCGGTGTCGCCGGCCGAGGCCGAGAACTCGACGCCTTCGGCAGCGCCTTGTTCCGCGATCGAGTTGGTGGCGGATTCGAACGACGTATCGCTCGATTCGCAGCCGCCGAACGAGGAGTTCACCGCGCTCGCCTTACCATCGCTGAGCACCTGATTGTAGGCGTCTTCGATGTTTTGATCCGAGAGCGAGCCTTCGTCGTACACGATGATGTTCGCGCCCGGCGCAAGACCGGAGATCGTCTGCACGTCGAGATCCGTTTCCGGATCGTCGCCGCTGCCGCCGCCGTCGACGGCTTCATTGGTGATGGTGCCGGTTTGCGTTACGCCGGCCGCGCTGAGATAGGTCGCGACGTAGCTGGTGTCGACCGGGTCGTCGATCACGATCGCGGCCGTGTACCCCGCACCGTTGCACCCGTGCTGAACCGGGAAGTCGAACGGCTTGGCAAGTCCGGTAGCCAGCGTGCCATCCGAGTTCGTGAGCGGTCCGCTATCGGCGGCCGCGCCGTTACACCCGCTGCTCGGCGAACTCGTCGGTGCGGTGGTCGGCGTTGCCGTCGGGGCCGCGGTCGGGGTTGCGGTTGGCCCGCTCGTCGGCGTTGCCGTCGGCTTCGCGGTTGGGCTGGCCGTCGGCGAGGGAGACGGCGTTGGGGTGCTCGTCCCGCCGCTGAGCGCCAGCGCGGTCGAGTCGATGAAGAAGCTCGTTTCACGGCTTCCCGTCTGATTCGACGTCCAGAGAATCTTGGCGCTGGAACCGGCGAACGACGAGAGGTTGACGGTCTCCTCCACGTAGCCGTCGGTGGTCGTCTTATTCGAGAACGACTGCTCGGTCGTACCGTTCACCGTGAGCGCCATCGTGTCGATCGCACCGGCGCTTTTGCGCTCCGACGTCGAGACGTAGAGGTAATAGGTCAGCGTCGCAGTGCAGCCCGACGGAATCGAGACGGTCTGCGAGAGCGTGTCGGTCTCGGCCTCGTCGTAGCCGTCCAGCCAGGCGAACCAATCGCCTTGGTACGCGTACGAGGGATCGTCGGTAATCACGTCGGCCGTCGAGGTCCAGTCGACGTCACCCGATTCGAAGCCCGGGTTGAGCAGGAGTTGACCGGTGCAGCCGGTGGCCAACGTGCGCATCGTCGCCGGCGCTTCCTGACCAGCCGGCGTGCCGCCCATGGGCTTTAGTCCCGGTGCGCTCGGGGATTGGTTGATCGCTCCGCCGTCTTGCGCGACTTTCGTTTCCGCGATTACGACGTCGCTCAGCGACGCCGTGTTGACGTACTGCGCGATCGACGAGGGAACGGTTGCGGCGGTCAGGTTCGCAAAGCGCTGCCCGTATTTGCCTTGTGAAACCGTGTGCATCTGGGTCGAGAAGAATTTCTCGACGACCGAGCTAGGCGCGCTCGCGTCGACCATCGTACGATTCGCATACGTGTGCGTAATCGTGAAGCCGGCGTTTTGCAGTGCGGTTATAACCGCTTGTTCCTGCTGAACCGTCGGCGCGAATTCGCTGTTGAACTCGGCCGGCGTAAGGAACTGATGCGATCCGTGCGGTCCGCTCGCGCTTGCGACGAATTGATCGAGCGCGCTTTGGTTGTTGTATCGCAGCAGAATCGCAACGCTGACGGGGGCGGTGGCCGCACGCCGACCGAGATCGGTGTACGCAAGTGATCCATACGTCTTCGGAATCGAAATCATCGGCGCCGAAGCGGACGCTTGACCGACGGACTGAGTACCGAGAGTAGAGCCGGCAGGGCCGGTTCCCGGAAGCGATGAGTGTCCGCCGCAAGCGGAAACCGACATCGCCAGGACCAGAGACCCCGCCAGAATCCTGTACGATTTTCGCATAAGACTCCTAGCAGTAGCAGCAACATGCAGTGCGCACAGCGGCACGCATTGCATTAATCTACTGTAAAGACGGTCAAAGCGACAGAACGGCGTTTCTCATATGTGCAGTTCGCATATATGGAGGCACCGCTGCCGAGCGGCCCGTGCTATCGTGGTTCGACGAGCCTGCGCGAAATGGCGAGCAGCAGCCGGCGCGGAGTGATTTTCGGCGATAATCCGACGAGTTTATTGAAGAGGCCCGGAACGATGAGATCCTTGCCGTTCATCATCCCGGTATATCCCGCCCGCGCGACGGATGGTGCGTCGGCGACCGGAAGACGGAAGAGGCCGGAGGCTTCGACATGCGCGCGGCGAGCGAATCCGGTCGCGGTGGCACCGGGGCAGAGGCAGCTCACCGTGACCCCGCTGCCGCGCAGCTCTTCGGCGAGCGCTTGTGAAAACGAGAGCACGTAGGCCTTCGTAGCGTAGTAGACCGCCATGAACGGACCGGGCAGAAAGGCCGCAGTCGAGGCGACGTTCATGATGCGGCCGCTTCCGCGCTCCCGCATGCCCGGCAGGTAGCGGCGCGTCAGTTCGGTGAGCGCGACGACGTTCAGGAGCAGCTCCTCGCGGATGCGTTCGAGCGGCAACGTATCGAACGCGCCGTTGCTCCCAAAGCCCGCGTTGTTGATCAAGATATCGCAGGAAGGAACGCGCGCGAACACCCGCGCGGCGGAATCGAGCGTAGCGAGATCCTCGGCCAGCGTCTCCACCGCAACGCCGCAGCGGGTGCGCAAATCCGCGGCCTCGGCCTCGAGCGCATCGCGCGAGCGCGCGACCAGGACGAGATCGATCCCGTCTGCGGCCAGCAATCTCGCGAACTCGAGGCCGAGTCCACCCGATGCGCCGGTGACGATCGCTCGGGGCGCGGTTGCAATCATGACCCGAGCGTCGTGAGCCCGCCGCGGAACGCCATCGTAGCCGCCCCGACTTGGCCCGCGTCATTTCCAAGCTGGGCGACGACGATGCGCGTCGTTCCGCGCGGAACCATCGTCGTGAGCTCGTCGACACGCCCGCGCACCGCATCGAGCATGAAGTCGGACGCGCTCGAAACGCCGCCGCCGAGTGCGATCACTTCGGGATTGACGAAAGCGATGACGTTGGCCAGTCCGATCGCAAGATCGGCCGTGAAATTCTTCCAGGCGGCGAGCGCATGTTGATCGCCGGCCTGCGCGAGCTTGCGAATCTTCTTCGACCCGAGTTTGTCGCGATCCATATCGAGCAGCGTACTGCGCGGGAACGAGGGCGCGACCGCAAAGGCATGGCGGATCAATCCGGTGCCCGAGGCTTGTGCCTCAAAGCATCCGATCTTGCCGCACGAGCAGACGAAGCCGTCGGTCGGCCGGATCTGATGATGCCCGATTTCGCCGGCCCCGAATCGGTTCCCCAAGATCAAATCGCCGTCGGCAACGATGCCGCCGCCGATCCCGGTCCCCAGGGTGAGGAGCACGAAGTTGCGCGTCCCGCGACCCATACCATAGGTGTACTCGCCCAGCGTGGCGCAGCGCGCGTCGTTGCCGACGAAGACCGGCATGTCGAAGTGGGAACGCAACGTCTCTCCCAGCGGGATGTTCGTCCACTTGAAATTCGGGCTGTATAGGATCGCGCCGGAGCGCGCCTCGACGTTGCCGGGCGACCCGATGCCGATACCGACGACCTCCTTGGCATCGGGATCGCGCAGCGCTTGTTCGATCGTCGAGAAGAGCACCTCGCTGACCACTTTGAACGAGAGGTCCTCGAGATCGACCTCGTGCTGGCGATGGATCGTGCCGTCTTCACTGACGACGGAGGCCGTGACGTGTGACCCGCCGAGGTCGACGCCGATTGCGGTGCGCAAGAAATCATCCCCCTACATCAAAGACCCGCCGGGCGGATAATCTTATCCGCCCCACCAGGCCGCACCCGCAACGAGTATCGAACTCCGGTCGAATTATGGAAACCATCGATCTGATCGGCCTGCGCAACTTTACCAAGAGAACCGGGCAACCCACACACCCCGAGCTGCTCGATGCGCGCCCGATGCAGCACGTCAACGAGATCGAGATCACCGAAGAACACATTACGATCAGCTACGACGAAGAGACGACGCGCTACTACAACGCCAACGAGATCACCAAGCGCGAGTGGGTCTATAAATATAACGATGACCCGGAATTCGTACGCGCGATCGGTAAGGTCATCGAACTGGCGCGCAAACACCTCAAGGATTTACCGGAGAACGTCGCCTGCCCACCCGGCTGCGCCGAATGCTGCGCCGGATATGAACCGTTCGTGAGCCGTGCCGACGTCGAACGCATCGCAGCGCACCTAGGAATGACGTATGCACAGGTGATGGACGAGTACGTCGTCAAGCGGCCCTCGGCCGACGGCTTCCACGTCGGCTGGCTTCGCAAAGTGAGCGACGATCTGGCCGATAACTGCGTGTTCTTGATGGGCAGCAAAAGCGGAAAGTACTATTGTGGGATTTACGAGGCGCGCCCACACGATTGCGGCGATTTCACGCCGATCGGATGCCAAGACGTCGACACGGCGCTCTCGCATCGCGCGAAGTTGAAGATCGGTCCGGCCTTCAGACCGAATGCCAAACGGCGTAACGGAACGAAACGGAGGTAACCGCTTTCGTTCGCCGGTAGTTAGGCGAATATGACGCCGACGATCGTTCGCCGCGCCCTTGCGCTTTGCGCCGCGCTGGCTTTCCTCGCACAACTCACGCCGGTTCAGGCGCAGCCGTCCGTCTCGTCCTACGCGGGGCTGCGCTGGCGTTTCATCGGCCCGCTGCGGGGTGGGCGCACCAAAGCGCTCGCAGGCGTGCCGAGCATGCCCAACCGCTTCTACATCGGCGCGGTCGACGGCGGCATCTGGCGAACCGATAACGCCGGGCGCACCTGGACGCCGATCTTCGGGGCCGAATCGACCGGCTCGATCGGCTCGCTCGCGGTAGCACCGAGCGATCCGAACGTGATCTACGCCGGCAGCGGCGAGGGGTTGCAGCGTCCCGATCTTTCGGTCGGGAACGGCATCTATAAATCGACCGACGGCGGCGCTACCTGGAAACACCTCGGCCTGCGCGACGGCGAGCAGATTCCGCAAATCGCGGTCGATCCGACCGATCCGCAGCGGCTCTTCGTCGCGGTGCTCGGACATCCGTATGGTCCCAATCCGCAGCGCGGCATCTATCGTTCGACCGACGGCGGCGCTACCTTCACTCAAGTGCTCTATCGCGACGAAAACACCGGCGCCTACGACGTGCGCATCGATCCGTCGAATCCGCGAATCGTTTACGCAACGCTGTGGGCGGCGCGGCAGGCGCCGTGGGAGATGGGCTCGTCGTACGAACGGCCGGGAAGCGGGATCTTCAAGTCGACGGACGGCGGCGATCACTGGACGCGGTTGCAAGGCGGGCTACCGGTCGCGATGGGACGCGCCGAGATCGCGATCGCGCCCTCGGATCCGCAAACCGTCTACGCCTTCGTCGACGGTTACGGCGATTCGGGCGGTTCGGTATTCCGCAGCACCAACGGCGGCGAGCATTTCTCGCTGATGAACGACGACCAAACCACGGTCGGCAAGCGCGGTGACGACTTGGTCGCAATCGCCGTCGATCCCAAGGACCCCAGCACGCTCTACGTCACCAACACCTCGACCTACCGCTCGACCGACGGCGGCAAAACGTTCGTCGCGATCAAGGGCGCACCGGGCGGCGACGATTATCAGAACGTTTGGATCAATCCGAACGATACGAACATCATCGCGCTCACCAGCGATCAGGGTGCAACGATCTCGCTCGATCACGGTGCAACCTGGAGTTCGTGGTACAACCAGCCGACCGCGCAGATGTACCACGTCAACACCGACGACCGTTTCCCGTACGAAGTCTGCGGCGGTCAACAGGAATCGGGTTCGGCGTGCGTCTCGAGCCGCGGCGATTGGGGTGAGATCACCGAGCGCGACTGGCATACGGCCGGCGCGGAGGAATACGGCTACGTCGTCCCCGATCCGCTGCATCCCGGCATCGATTACGGCGGCAAGGTCGAGAAATACGACGAGCGCACGACGCAGGCACAGGAGGTCTCGCCGAACCCGCTACGCTCGAACGGCTATCGCGTCGTTCGCACCGAGCCGATCGCCTTCGATCACTTCGACCGCTCCCTGATGTACTTCGGCGCCAACCGCATCTACGCAACGCGCAACGGCGGGATGAACTGGCACACGATCAGTCCCGATCTCACCCGGAAACACCCGAAGATTCCAAGTGTCATCACCGCCTTCGAAGGCAACGATCCGCGCAGGGGGATGCATCGCGGCGTCGTCTACGCGCTCGCGCCCTCGTACAAACATGCGGGCACGCTGTGGGCCGGCACCGATGACGGTTTGGTATGGATCACGCGCGACGGCGGTGCGCACTGGCGCAACGTCACGCCGCCTTCGCTCACCGCCTGGAGCAAGATTTCGATCATCGATGCGTCACGCTTCGACGACGATACGGCCTACATCGCGGTCAATCGTTTCCGGCTCGATGACCTGCGCCCGTGGATTTACCGCACGCACGACGGGGGCGCGCATTGGACGCTGATCACGGCCGGCTTGCCGGCCGACGAGCCGGTGAACGCGGTGCGCGCCGATCCGCGAGTCCCGGGCTTGCTTTATGCAGGCACCGAAGGCAACGTGTTTGTTTCGTTCGACGACGGGGAGCGCTGGCAATCGCTCCAGCTCAATCTTCCGCACACCTCGATGCGCGATCTCGACGTGCACGGCAACGATTTGGTGGTCGCCACGCATGGCCGCGGGTTCTGGATCCTCGACGACGTCGAGCCGCTGCGCGAGCTGGCGCGCACCGCCGCCTGGAACGGCCCGCATCTCTTCGCACCGGTGGCGGCATATCGCGTTCGGCGCGACACCAATACCGATACGCCGCTTCCGCCCGAGGTGCCGCACGGTATGAATCCGCCCGACGGCGCAATTTTCTACTACACGCTCTCCAAACCGGCCACACGGGTTACGATCTCGATTTACGACGCGCACGGCAGACTCGTGCGCGCGTATGCGAGCAACGATCCCGCGCCGGCGCCGGTCGAGTTCGACAAGCCTACTTATTGGGAGAAGCCGTTCGTGCGTCCCTCGGCCGATGCCGGCATGCACCGCTTCGTCTGGGATCTGCGCGAGCCGGCGCCGCGCTCGGTTTCCGTCGATCTGCCGATCTCGGCCGTCGACCACGACACGCCGCGTGTGCCCCAAGGCGCGCTCGTCGTCCCGGGACGCTACACGGTGCGGCTCGATGCGGACGGCATCGTGCCCACCGCACCGCTGACCGTCCTCATGGATCCGCGGATTCGCATCGCGGCGGCGGCGCTCGAGCGGCAGTATCGCATCGCGCATGACGTGGCTAAGCTGATCGACCGTACCTATGAGGCGCGCGGACGCGCCGAGGCGCGCAAGAACGCAGCCTCGGCGGCGACGTTCTCGAAGCTGAACGACTCCCTCACCTTCCTGATCGGCCTCGTCGACGGCGCGGACGCGCCCGTCCCCGCCGGCACGGTCGCCGCCTATTGTTCGCTTCGTTCGCAGGTGCTGCGAGCACTAGGCAGTCCGGTCAGCAGTCCGGTCATCCGCAACCCCGATTGCGGTCGTTAGGTTTTCACAGATGCCAATAAGGAGACTCGCACTCATGAAGAATCTTCGCTTCGCTCTCCTAGCAGCTACGCTTGCGGGCGTGCTCGCTTCAAGCACGGCGGCCGCGGCGCCGGTGACGACGCTGACGGTCAAGATGGTCGCGCAAAACGATAGCGGCGAGAATGGAACGGCGGTGCTCACGCAAGTGTCCGACGGCGTGCGTATCGCGGTCAAGCTCGACGGAACCCCGCAAGACGTTCCGCAGCCGACCCACATTCACATCGGGAACTGCGGACACATCAACAAGGCGCCGGAATACCCGCTCAGCAACACGGTGAACGGCTCCGGTCTTTCCACCGTCAAAGGCGTCACGCTGGATCAGCTGCTCGCCGGGACCTACGCGATCAACGTGCACAAGAGCGGCACCGATCTCGGCACCTACGTTTCATGCGGGAACATCAAGGCGTAGCTTTAAAAACCCGCTCAAAGATCGCTCAAAACGGCGCGCCGCTGAAACCGGCCCGCCGTTTTTGCGTATGTGATTGACGATGAGGCGACCGTTCCTTGCTTGCTGCGCGCTCGTTGCAGCCTTGACCGGCGTTGCCCGGGCCGGCGATCCGCCGCCGGCTGCGAGGGTGCCCGCCCTTGCCGCGCCGTCGGTTGCCGGGACCATCGACGCGTCCTGGGCAAAAGCAGCGACACTTCACCTCGACCACGACTTCACCTATCGGCGCAGCGCCACCGAGCCGACTGAGGTGCGAGTCGCCGAAGACGGAACCGCAATCTACGTTGCCTTCGAGGTGACGCAGGCTGAGCCGCTGACCGCGAACCAGCACACCAACGGCAGTTCGGTGCAAAGCGACGACTATGTCGGCGTCTACCTCGATCCGCAAGGGCAGCGTGGATTCGACTACGGCTTCTTCGCCAATCCCAACGGCGCGCGGTATCAAACCTCGAGCGAGAACAGCGCCTATTCGCCCGAGTGGATCGCGGTCGCCAAGCGAACCGCCGGCGGCTACGTCGTGACCATGCGCATTCCGCTGCGCATCATACGCACCGCCGGTTCACGCGTGTGGAGCGCGCAGTTCGTCCGTTTCACGGTCGCGACCAACTCGCTCGACGTGTGGGCGTACTCGCCCGTCGCGACCACGGCGATCGATCCCACCTTCATCGGCACGCTCGCGGGAATCGGGATTGCGCCCGCCGGCGGACGCGGCGGCGCCGCGCGCAATCCCGTGCGCATTCAGCCCTACGTTCTCGGTGAGGCAACCTCCCACGCGAACGGCGGAAGCACCTCGCGCGTCGGCGCGGATTTTTCTCTCCCCCTGACGCCGACCGCCTCGTTTGTCGGCACCGTGCATCCGGACTACTCCAACGTCGAGACCGATCAGCAGACGATCGCGCCGACGGCCTTCGCCCGGCAGTACGTCGAGGTGCGTCCCTTTTTCACGCAGCTCGCGTCGTTCTTCAACGCGCACACCGGCTGCGACAACTGCACGACGACTCTTTATACGCCGGCAATTCCGGTCTTCTCCCAGGGTTACGGCATCGAGGGGACACAGGGGCACACGAACTTCGCCGCCTTCGACGCTTTGGGCTTCGACCGGACCGATCAAGCCGAAACGCTCAACTACAACTACGCCGACACCAAAGACAGCTTCGGCTGGGAGCTGCAGCGCGTCAACGTCGCGGCCTACGGGCTACAGGACAACACGTTCACCTATGACGGCGGGTATATCGATCAGCGAACGCGTTTGCTGGTCTATACCAACAACGGCGTCGAGACCGGCACGCTCGTCACCGATCCGGGCCTGGGCACCTATCACGACGGCGGCATCGGCTACGCAACCGCGCTCACGACGATTCTCGCCGGCATCCAGCGCATCGGCGCCCAATTCGACCCGCTCGACGGGTACACCGCGCAAAGCGACATCTTGGGGTATCAAATCTATACGAGCCAGATGATGAATTTCTCGCCGTCGTTCTGGCTTCACGACATTTTGGTGACGAATTACTTCGCTCGTTACAACAACCATTTCGATCTGCTCTCGCAGACCGACGAAGATCCGCAGGTCAACGTCGACTTTCGCAACCTGATGACGGTCCACGTCTATAACGCCTCGAACGGGGTTCGCACGTTCGCAAACGAGTTTCTGCCGTTCGACCAGAGCGGCGCTCTTCTCGGATACCGGATCAACACCAACACGCCCGCATACGTTGCGTATACCGGCGGACCATATTATCATGGGCACCTGGACTCGTGGATTTATCTGGCGACCTTGCCGATCACACGCCGCGTCCACCTCGCGCTGGAGACCGACGAAGACAAGTACCTCACCGCATATCCAGGCGAGCTGACGACGAATCAGTGGCTCGAACGCACCTCGCTCGACTGGCAGCCCAGCAAAGTGCTGCAATTCGACGTCGGCCTGCGCCGGATCATCGGCGGTAACCTGCCGAACTCGTTCGAGCCGCTCACCTACGCGGCGTCATCCTGCGCCGCCGATCCATATTTGGCAGGCTGTTTCGTGAACGCCGGCAACGTCTCGCTGGCGGCACACTTCCTCTACGCGCGCAACGAGTTCTACCTGGTCTACGGGAACGCGAACGATCTCTCGACCGAACCCGCGCTCTTCCTCAAGTGGATCCGCTACGTCGGCGCCGAGAAGGGAACGTAGTTGTACGTTCGCTGCGCTCACTACGCTCGGGATGACAAAAGTTCCGCAAATCGATCCTTGTCCACGTTTCCGCCGCTCAACACGATGCCCACGCGCCGGCCCTCGACGGGAATCCGGCCGTTCAATACGGCGGCGAAACCGGCGACGCCGCTCGGCTCGACGACCAGTTTCATGCGTTCGAAGACAAGGCGCATCGCCTCGACCAGCTCGTCATCGCTCACGGTGACGATACCCCGCGCGTGATCGCGCACGATCGGAAAGGTCACCTCGCCCACCATCTGCGTCTGCAAACCGTCGGCGATCGTCTTTGGAACGGCGATCAGCACGCGTTCGCCGCGCTCGAACGACTGCTGCACGTCGTTGCCGGCCTGCGGCTCGACGCCCCACATCTCGATATCCGCATCGAGGCCGTGCGCCGCGACACAGCAACCGCCGAACAGCCCGCCGCCGCCGACCGGTGTCACGATCGCGTCGAGCGGACCCGCGTCGTGCAGTAATTCGAGCGCGGTCGTGCCCGCGCCGGCGACGATCCGCTCGTCATCGTAGGGCGGCACGATCGTGGCGCCGCGCTCCGCCGCGATGCCCTGCGCGATCACCGCACGGTTCTCTTCCGAGCGTTCGTAGAGGACGACCTCGGCGCCATATCCGCGGGTGGCCGCGAGCTTGCTCTCCGGTGCGTCGCGCGGCATCACGATCGCCGCCGGAATATCGAGCAATTTGGCCGCCAGCGCCACGCCTTGCGCGTGATTGCCGCTCGAATAGGCGACGACGCCCGCGCGCCGTTCTTCCGGCGAGAGCTGGGCCAGACGATTGTACGCTCCGCGAAACTTGAAGGCGCCCATGCGCTGCAGGTTCTCGCATTTGAAGAACAACTGCGCGCCGGTGAGCCGGTCGAACGTCTGCGAAGTCAGCGTCGGCGTGTGGTGTGCCACGCCGCGAATGCACTGCGCCGCCTCGACGACGTCGCTGAAGCTAACGGGCATCGATCATATGAAAGCGCCAGGCCGTTACCTTGTCCTGATCGTCGATCGCCAGCTCCTCGCGGTAGGTGTGCTTCTCGAACTTGACGTCGAAGCAATGCGCACCGGGATCGCAGGGCGTCACCTCCTTGACCGAGAGCAATTTTCCTTGGTCGTCGAGTTCGTCGGCCCACTGCGCCACCTGCAGCCGCGTGATATTCACCCCGGGCGCAATGTCGTTCTTGACCGGCGCGAGGTCGTTGTTCATCACCGCTCGCGTGATACGATCGGCCTCGCGCTCGTATTTGTTTTCCGACGCGCAACCGCTCAAAAGGACGGCCGCGCACGCGAGCACCGCGGCGATTTTGGCAACCTTCACGTCGATATGACCTCCCGGGTGACGTACGGCAAAAACGTGAGCGACGGGTTCCATTCCTGCGCTAAACGGACGCTCCACTCGTTCTCGAAAAGCGCGACCGGCCGGCCTTCCCAATCTTCGACCAAACGGGCATTGGTGGGCAGCTGCGCGCGCGCGGCCGCATCCGGGTCCCCGCCGATCCGCAGCGCCAGCGCGAGCGCCAGCGGTGAAACGTGCGTTTTCACGCTGTACTCGGCTTCGAGCCGGTATTTCGCCACCTCGAACTGCAGCTCGCCGACGACGCCGAAGATCGGCTCCGTACGGGTGGATGCCCAGGGGTAAAAGACCTGCACCGCTCCCTCTTCGCGCAGCTGCGCGACGCCTTTGGCAAACGACTTGTAGCTCGACGTATCGATACTACGCACGGACGCGAAATGTTCCGGCGGGAAGGCCGGAATCGGCGGAAAGACGACCGGCGCGCCCTCGTAAAGCGTGTCGCCGATCGCGAAGACGCCCGGGTTTGCCAGCCCGACCACGTCACCGGCGTACGCCGCCTCGAGCGATTCGCGTTCGTCGGCAAAAAGTTTCATCGCGCGCGCCAGGCGTACGTCCTTGCCGGTGCGCTCGTTGCGCACCGTCATGTCGCGTTCGAATTTTCCGGAGCACACGCGCACGAACGCGACCCGGTCGCGATGGCGCGGATCCATATTGGCTTGAATCTTGAAGACGAATCCGGTGAAGCGCTCGTCGTTCGGATCGATCATCCCGCGGCCGGCCGGCGGCGGGCTCATTTCGACGAACTCATCGAGAAAGAGCTGCACGCCGAAGTTGGTCACCGCCGACCCGAAGAAGACCGGCGTGACCCCGCCGCGCAGCATCGCCGCGCGATCGAACGCACCGCCCGCGCCTTCCAGCAGATCGAGACCCTCGACGAACGAGGTGAAGGTGACGCCGTCCACCAGCTGCCTCAGCTGCGGATCGCGCGCGTCGGCCGTTTGGACCAGCGCTTTGGTTGCGCCGTGCGCGCTGCGCTCGAAGAGATGCAGTTCGCGAGTACGCCGGTCGTAGACGCCCCGAAACGTTTCACCGTTGCCGAGCGGCCAATTCATCGGATAGGCGGCGATGCCGAGTACGCGCTCCAGTTCGTCGAGCAATTCGAGCGGGTCGCGGCTGGGCCGGTCCATCTTGTTGATAAACGTAAAAAGCGGCACTTTGCGATCGCGGCAGATCGCAAAGAGTTTTTTCGTCTGCGGCTCGACGCCCTTGGCCGCGTCGATCAGCATCACCGCCGCATCGGCGGCGAGGAGCGTGCGGTACGTATCTTCGCCGAAGTCTTGGTGGCCGGGCGTATCGAGCAAGTTGATCGTGTACCCGTGATACGGAAACTGGAGAACCGTCGAGGTGATCGATATCCCACGCTCCCGCTCGAGTTCCATCCAATCGCTGGTGACGGCGCGCTGCCGGCGCCGTGCCGAGACCTGGCCCGCAACGTGAATCGCACCACCGTAGAGCAGCAGCTTTTCGGTTAGCGTGGTCTTGCCCGCGTCGGGATGCGAGATGATGGCGAACGTGCGTCGCCGCGAAACTTCTTCGGTAATGCTCATCGATGATTGCTCGTCACGTCGTAGGTGCGCAATACGGCGGTCCCGCCGTCGACGCGAAAGAGCGCAAGCGAATCGCCGACGCGATAGAGCGTCGCACGCGGCGGAACGCGCAAGCGATCCGAACCGCGGTCGACCAGCAGCTCGCCGCTTCGCACCACGATCGTGCAGGGTCCGTACGATAGACGCGTTCCGGCCGGCACGGGTTGCGCTCCCGCCGGAATCCGTGCGCGCACGTAGGCCGGGCCGCCGCGCGATTCGCTGCGTTGGACGAAACAATCGGGAAGCGCCGAAAGCGCCCACGGCGCATCCCCGGTTACGCCCGAGTCCGCCGCTCCGCCGCCGCCTTCCGCGATTTTCAGGTGCTGCGGCGGCATCGGATGCTTCGAGCTCGCGAGACGGAAGCGGAGGAAATCGCGGTTGTACCAGGCGGTGGCGAGCACGGCAACGGCGAGGACGATCACCGTCGAAATCGCAAGATACCGGAGCACGGCTAACGCAACGTCATACGGGCCGCCCCGACCGCGTAGTCAGCCATGCCGTAGTAGAAATCGAAAACGCGCTCGCCGAGATCCTCTCGCGCGTCGATCCCGGACGGAAAGACGACGTTGTCGACGATACCCTCGCGCTCGCGCGCCGTCTCGGGCACGAGCACCGGCGCCGGTGAACGATACAGAACGTGGTGCGGACGCCGGTAGTCGTGAACGACGACTCCGGCACTGTAGCGAAATTTTGGCCGGGAACCGCTGTTGTCGATCAAATCGACGCCATGGAACAGCGAGAGCCATCCTTCGCGCACGCGAACGGGCGGCGTGCCCGCACCGACCTTGATCGATCCCCAATGCTCGTCGGGCGAGAGCACGATGACGCTCTCGCGCACCTCCAGCAACGCGTCGCGATCGCGCAAGGCGGCCTCCAGCGGAATGTAGCCGATGCGAATCGATTCGCGGTCTTCATAGGGTAAACGTTCGATGATCGGAATGGCCGCGCGTCCGTCGACCGCCGAGAGATGCAGCATTGGGCGGTGATAGAAAGCGAGCGAACGAACACCGCGCGGCGAGGTCACCGGTTCCGGAAAGAACGCGGCATCCTTGTCGTCGCCGCCGTCCATTCCCGGTTGATTGAAGCGCAAGAGGCCGATCCGTTCCCACGAATAACCGTCGTCGGAGAGCGCCAGCGCGATCCGCGGACCCGGCGGCCCGAAGGCGGTGTACGCCATCACGTACCGGTCGAGAACCGGGACGAACGTGACGCGCGGATCCTCGCAGCCGAACCCGGGAGAAGGGCGGCGTTCGTATTCGGCCTGCGGTTCGAGTGCAAATCCGTCGCGTTCGACGTCAAACCGTCCGTCGATCTGATCGACGCGAACGCGCCCGACACGCGAAATATTTCCCTTCGCGACGTCGCGCGGATAGAGCAACAGCTTTCCGTCACGGGTGCGCGCGCTCGCGGGATTCAAAGTCCCCTCCGCTTCACGCGGGTCGCCGTCCGGCACGAGGACCAGACCGAGTCGTTCGACGATCGTTTGCATCATGCGTTAGGGGAGGACCGTTTGGACAATGGGATCGTTGCTCGGCGTCACGACTTGGACGTGGATGCCGCGACGATACACCGAGTTCGGAACGATCCAGAGCGTATACGTTCGGTAGTCGGGTGAAGGTTCGCCGCCGTCGGCAGGCGCCTGCTCGAAGGCGACCACTCGAACGCCTTGATCGGTCGCGCGAATCGATTCGACGACCTGTCGGTATCCGCTGCGCGAATGCGGCCCCATGAGCAAAACCACTCCGAACTCGCCTTTGAAGCGGATCGGGGCCTTGATCCCCAGGCGCGCCAGGGAGTCCGGATCGCGAACGACGACGATTTGATTGCCGCCCGGTGCGGTCGTCGTGCCGACGCTCAGCGTCTGCACGCGTACCTCGCGACAACCGGCGAGGAGCAGCAGCGCCACGAGGGCCATCCAGCGCTTCACAGGCTCCTCGTTTTCGCATGCCCGACCGCGAGACATTCCTCCTGTCACCACCTTCCCCGGTCGGGCGTTGTAGAATGAGTCATGCTAGCGCTCGTGCTCGCGGCGATGACGGTCTCACCGAGCCCGTCACCGACTCCGTTGCTCAAGACTATCGTTACCGTGAAATCGTCGCCCCTCTGCGGCGAATTCGCGGCGCATGCCAACGCCGCGATCGGTTCGGCTGTGCTCAACGATGCGAGCCTCGGTTCGACGATCCTGGCGCTGCGCTCGAATGACCTGGCGGCGGGCACGATCGACCGTACCGCGGAGCTGCACCGCTTGAGCGATCTCGCCGATAGCATCTACCGGCAATATCGGGCGGGGGAACGCGAAGTCGGTATATTGCGTGACTTGGCGAGCAAGACGACCGATCCGCAGGAGAAGGCCGCGTTGAAGGATTCGGCCGACGCGCTCGGCGGCACCCTGTACCGGCAGCATCTGATGCAACGCGACCTCGACGGTTTCGTATCCTACCTCGAGACTGCCGACATGCGCGGCGGCTGGGACGAAGCCGAATCGAACGCTGCTCGCAGCCTCGGCGGTTCGGACATCGAGAACGGCGCGGTCGAAAACGACGGGCCGGCCGCCTATTGGCTTCCCCCGGGGTACGATCGTTATCTGCTCCCCGCCCCGCTCATGGTCGGCCACGAGTCCGTCGACGACGACGTGCGCATGGCGGCGTCCGCATCCTCAGATTTCCAAGATCGCATGCTCGCGGTCGAGCGGGACGAGATGACCGCCGGCGGACGGATCGAACAAGCCGCAGATAACTGCTAAGACGATAATCGTTGCCCTGCCAGGGGCACCCCGCGTACGCTTGAGGCTCTGATGAAGACCCTGCGACGTCTATCGGCCGCGTCGGTGGTCGTTGCGCTGGGCACGGTGTTGCTCGGTAGCTGGACCCGTATCAACGGCGCCGGCATGACCTGTCCCGACTGGCCGCTCTGCCACGGGATGCTCATTCCATCGATGGGCGGCGGAACGATCTGGGAGTGGATGCACCGTCTGTTCGCGTTCAGCGTCGCTCCGCTGGTGCTCGCGGTCATGATCGCCGCCTGGCGCGTGCGCGACCGAGCCCGCTACGTCACCCCGACGCTCGGCGTCATCGGTGCGCTTTTCGTCGTGCAGTGCTTGCTCGGTGCGGCAACGGTGCATCTGGCAAACAGCCCGATCTCGGTCGTATCGCACTGGGCGACGGCGATGGCATTCATCGCCGCGCTCTGCGCGATGATGCTCTTCGCCGGAAATCCCGATGATGCGCAACCGCCTGCGTCGGCTTCGCACGCCGAAATCGCGCTCGTCGGTATCCTGGCAGGCACCACGCTGGTGACCTTCGTCACCATGTGCATCGGCGCGTACGTCAGTTCGAGCGGTGACGGTCTTGCCTGCCTTTCGATTCCGGGATGCGCGGGAACCATTGTCGTATACACGCAAGGACAGTACGTTCAAATGTTGCATCGCGCGATTGCCGCCGCTACTCTACTCTGTGCCGTTTCCAGCTTCGCGTTTGCGTGGATGCGGCCGGTTTCGGTGCGCGTCCGGATCGCCGTCACCACCGGCTTGGGTTTGGTATTCGTACAAATCGTTCTCGGCCTGCTCAACGTGGTGCTGCGCTTGCCGATGGATCTTCGCGAAGCACATGCGTTTAACGCCGCACTGCTCTTTCTCGCCTTCGTGATTGCGACGCTGCTCGCGGCGCTCGACGCGCGCGAGCTCCGCCTCGAGTCGAGCCGCACGCCGACGTGAGCGCGATCGTCGATTATTTCGCGCTGGTCAAGCCGCGCATCATCGTACTCCTCTTGATCACGACGGCGGCAGCGATGATCATGGCGCAGCGCGGCGTTCCGCCGTTTGCCCTCGTCTTCTGGACCTTGCTCGGCGGCGCGCTGGCGGCCGGATCGGCCGGGGCGCTCAACTGCGTCTTCGACGCCGACATCGACGCGGTGATGCGGCGCACGATGGATCGCCCGATTCCGCGCGGCCGAATCTCGGTTACGAACGCAACGGTCTTTGCGGTCCTCCTGGGCGTCGCGGGGTTCGCGCTGCTCTATCTCCTGGTCAATCCGCTTGCCGCGTGGCTTTCGCTGGCCGGAAACGTCTTTTACGTTGCGATCTACACCATGTGGCTCAAGCGAACGACGCCGCTCAACATCGTCATCGGCGGTGCGGCCGGAGCCGTTCCGCCGCTCGTCGGGTGGGCCGCGGTAACGCATCAAATCGGCGCGCCCGCCCTGGGACTCTTCGCGCTGATCTTCCTCTGGACACCTCCGCACTTTTGGTCGCTCGCACTCATGACCGAGACGGATTATGACAAAGCGCACGTACCGATGATGCCGAACGTCGCGGGCGACGAGCGCACGAAACGCGAGATCATCTATTACACGATCCTCCTCGTTCTTGCTTCGCTCGTTCTTTATCCGCTGCACGTGATGGGCGCGCTCTACACGGCTGCCGCCGCGGTGCTCGGCGCGATCTTTCTCTACGACACGATCCGCACGTGGAAAGACGGCGGTACGCAGTGGGCGCGCCGTACCTTTAAATTCTCATTGCTCTACTTGGCGCTCATGTGCCTGGTGATGGTCGTCGATCGGATCATTGCGTAACAATCGTCCGTTCCTGCTGACACTCGCGCTGGGGGTCTTCGCCGGAGCGCTCGACCTCGGCGTTCTCTCCCCCGCCCTGCCCGCGATCGGGCGCGAATTCGGCGTCCCGACCGGCGACCTGGCCTGGATTTTCACGCTGTATCTGCTGGTGACGGTTGCGTCGATTGCGATCGCGAGCAGCTTGGCCGATCGCTTAGGACGGCGCACCGTTTACGCGGCGTGCATCGGCCTTTTTGCGCTCGGCAGCATCGTGGCGGTGACGGCACCGAATTACGGCATGCTGCTCTTTGCGCGCGTGCTGCAGGCGCTCGGCGCGGGCGGCATCTTTCCGGTCGCGACCGCGGCAATCGGCGACGTGGTCGAACCCGAGCGGCGTGGGGCCGCACTCGGCTTGGTTGCCGCCACGTGGGGATTGGCCGCGATCATCGGCCCCACGTTCGGTGGTATCGTGACGCATTTCATTTCGTGGCGCGCGATCTTCGCGCTCAACTTTCCGCTCGCGGCGATCGTGCTCGTTCTCGCGTATCGCTACGTCCCGAACAATGCGCCGCGCCGGCGCGGGCCGCTCGACGGCCTCGGCCTTACGCTGCTCTGCATCGGGCTGCTGTTGTTGATGGACGGCCTGATCACCGCACGCGCGCTCAACGCCGTGCTCGGTGCCGGCGCGCTGGCCGCCTTCGCGTGGTGGGAACGCAACGCCGAGTTTCCGATCGTTCCGCCCTCCCTCTTCACGCCGCAACTTGCGAAGACGTATATTCTGGAGATCGCGATCGGCGTGCTCGAAGGCTCGCTTTTCTTCATTCCAACCGTGATCGTCGGCGCGCAGGGGCTGTCGTATGCCGCCGCGGGATTGATCGCCGCGCTCGGCGCGCTGATGTTCGTCATCGTCATCCCCGTCTCAGGCCGCGCGCTCGATCGCCTCGGAAGTCGCGACGTGTTGCTTGCGGGCGGGTTGTTGACGGAGCTGGGCCTCGCGCTCTTCGCGGTCGGGTTCCACTCGCTTGCACTCACGATCGTTTCGATGATCGTCGCGGGATGCGGCTTCGGTGCGCTGCTCGGCGCTCCGACGCGCTACATCGTGACCGGTGAGGTCGACGAGGCCTCGCGCGCGACCGCTGTCGGGCTCTTGAGCCAAGCGCTGATCGTGGGACAAATTCTCGGCGGATCGCTGGCCGGCGGGGTGATCGGACTCGCGACGAACGAGCTGCACGGCTATCGCGACGCGTACCTGTGCTTTTGCGGCGTTGCCCTGGTGGCGTTGGCCATCGCCGCCACCCTCAAACCCCGCAATCAAGAACGCGGGACTCCGCTCAAGAAGCAATCGGCGCTCCCCATCCAATAGCTCTTCCTGATGGGATCCTCACACGACGCAAATCAGGCCCCGCCGCTCCAAGACTACAATCTCTTCTCCACCGATCGCGCGCTGCTCGATTTCGTCGAGCGTGCCGCCCCGGCGTTCGATCGCAGCGAGCCTGCCGTCCTCGGAGAGCTTGCGGGCGATCCGGCGATGATCGCCGCCGGTTTCGATGCCGATCGCAATCCGCCGGAATTACAAACGCACGATCGCTTCGGCGAGCGCATCGATGAAGTGCGCTTCCATCCGGCCTGGCATGTGTTGATGGGCGTTGCTACCAAGCACGGCCTGCACGGCGCACCGTGGATCGAGCGCAGTCCGCACGCGCATCTGCAGCGGGCGGTGAAATTTTTCGTGTGGTCGCAAGTGGAAGCCGGACACCTGTGCCCGATCTCGATGACCTACGCCGCGGTGCCCGCGCTCGAGCACGCGCCGACGCTCGCCCCGCATTGGATCTCGAAGCTGGCAGCCCGTGAATACGATCCGCGCCTGCTCCCGATTACGCAAAAAGCGAGCGCGATCTGCGGCATGGGCATGACCGAGCGCCAAGGCGGCAGCGACGTGCGCGCCAACGAAACGCGTGCCGCCCGTGCCGGCACCGACGGCGAGTACGTGCTCGAGGGCCATAAGTGGTTCTGCTCCGCGCCGATGAGCGACGCGTTTCTCGTGCTCGCGCAAGCCGATCGCGGCCTCAGCTGTTTTTTGGTACCGCGCGTCCTACCGGACGGCACGCGAAATCCGTTTGCCCTGCAGCGTCTCAAAGACAAACTCGGAAACCGCAGCAACGCGTCGAGCGAGGTCGAGTTTACCGGCACGCACGGATGGATCGTCGGCGAAGAGGGGCGCGGCGTTCAGACGATCGTCGACATGGTCAACGGCACCCGTCTCGACTGCGTGATCGGCTCGGCCGCGCTTCTGCGCGCGGCATTGGCTCAAGCAATTCATCACGCGACCTATCGCAAGACGTTCGGCGCGGCGCTGATCGACCACGGGCTGATGCAGAACGTGCTGGCCGACCTCGCGCTCGAGTCCGAAGCGGCCACCGCGCTCTTCGTGCGCCTGGCGCGCGCGGCCGACGAGGCGCCGCGCGATGCGCAGGCTGCCGCACTCAAGCGCATCGGCACGGCGGTCGCAAAGTATTACATCTGCAAGCGCGCACCCGCCGCTGCGGCCGAAGCGCTCGAGTGTTTGGGCGGAAACGGCTACGTGGAGGAGTCGATCATCCCGCGCCTCTATCGTGAGGCGCCGCTGAACTCGATCTGGGAAGGTTGCGGAAACATCAACGCGCTCGACGTCGTACGGATTTTGCGCAAGCAGCCCGAGGCCGTGGAGGCACTGATTGCCGAGATCGATCCGGTGCTCGGCGATGCGCGCCTTGCCGGCGTCGCACGTTCGTTGCGCACCGACCTGGCGGAAGAGGACGTCGAGTGGCGCGCACGCGCGCTGGTCGAGCGCATGGCGCTGCTGTGGCAGTCCAGCCTATTGCTGCAACAAGCTCCGGAGTACGTCAGCGATGCCTTCATTGCGAGCCGCCTAGAAGGCGGGAGCGGCCGTACGCTGGGGACGCTGCCGATCAAGACCACGCTGCGCGCGATCGTCGACCGCGCCGCTCCACGCGAGATTTCGGCTGCATCGCCGGCGCGATGAAGCACCGGCTCTTCGATCGCCGTACCCGGCAGTTGGCGCACCGCCGCTGGACCGAGGCGGAACGCAAAGTCGTGTGGCGGGGACTGACCGGGCGCATGGCGATCGCGATCGAGCCCTTCCTCGGCATGATCTTCATGACGTTCCTGACCTGGGGCATCGTCTATCGCTCGCAACACGTTCCGGCCGAACGCACGCTGATCAAGATCGCGTGGATCTTTGCGATCGGTGCCATCGCCTTCTTCGGTTACTTCGTCGCGGTGCTGGTGGCGCCGTTCCTCGCCTACCTTCAAACCTACAAACCGATCTATATCGTCGACGGCTACGTGCGCTATCGTGAACCGGACGAGCACTCCGGTGAAGACGGCCAGGGCTACGTGGCTACGCTCTTCGAAGATCAGACGGTGGCGTGCGAGTGGGAGTATTTCGGCAAACGGAAACTCGAGAACGTTACGATTGCCGCGATGATCGAATTTTCGGTCTTCGCGGGAATCCACAAGATCAACGGACGTTCAACCGGCCTCCTGCCGGACGAGCTGCCGCTGCTCGCGATCGGCATTGCGCCCCGCAAAGGACCTCACCCGGACCCATAAAGTCATGGTGATGACAAAGGCGGTCCTATTTCGAGAGGTTGCCGAGGTCCATGCGCAGCGTGTGATCCGAAGGCCACATGTGGCCCCAGTAGGCGAAGCCCACCGTAAGGCCGCCGATGCAAAAGATCATCACGATGCCGACCGCGAGAATCCACCTCGTGCCGGTGCCGATGCCCTTGGACTGCGGCAGGTTGCTGAAATCAATGACGTCCTGGTGTTCGATCATCTCTAGGCCGCCTTCGGGAAGTTGCCGAGCACGCCCGCCCCTGCCAGGATCGCGATCACCGCGCCAACGCACAGCAGCCCGAGCATCAGCTTGAACACGTTGTTGTCGACGCCGGGAGTCGTCCAATCGTCTTTGAGCGCCTTCGCCGACGTTATTGCGACGACGATGCCGCCGATGATGGCGATCGTTCTCTCGAGAACGGGAAGATCGATATGCATGCGCCGGGTCCTTTTTAGGAGGAATGGATTTTGTGCAGATTGAGGAGCCGACGTCCGACGCGTGCAGGGGCACGCGAGGACCGAGGCGACGAAGAGCTGCGCAAAATACGTCCTCCTATATAAGGTAAAAGATGGAAAACAGTACAACCCAGATCACGTCGACGAAGTGCCAGTAGAGCGTGCCGGCGGTAAGGCCGAAATACCGGTCCTTGTCGTAGACGCCGTGAACCGATTGCAAGAAGAGGATGATCAGGTAAGCCACGCCGACGGACACGTGAAAACCGTGCATGCCGGTCAGCGTGAAGAACGACGCGCCGAAAATCCCACTGCCCGCCCACGTGACGTGATCCTGAAAGATCAGATGCGTGTACTCGTACGCCTGACCGCTGAGGAAGCCGACGCCGAGAATGATCGTTGCGATTATGAAGAACGCATAACGCCCGAAGTTGTTGTGCTTCCAATTCTCGAGCGCGTAGTGCATCGTCGCGCCCGAACCGAAGAGTACGACCGAGTTGAGCGAGGCGAACGCCACATCGAGACGGCTGATGCCGGGCGGCGGCCAGCCCTGACCGCTGTTGCGCATGTAGAGATACGCAAAGATGAACGACGAGAACAGGACGCAGTCCGAAACGAGGAAGAGGAGAAAGCCCATCAGACGCAGCTGGCGCGTCTCGACGTAGAGCTGATCCGCGGTTCCATGCTCGGCTGCCGCGCCGTGCGAGAGAGTCGCTACTGCCATATCGCTCCTCAGTGCGCTCCCGCCGTGACCGGCGGCGTGTCGGTGAGTTCTTCCTCGAGTCCCCTATACGGCAGCGGCTGTCCGAAGTTGTACGGCAAGCCGTAGACGGTCGGGATGTGCTTGAAATTGTAGTAGTTCGGCGGCGAAGGAATTTGCCAGTCGAGCGTACGGCCGCCCCACGGATTCGGACCGGATTTCTTGCCGTTGCGAATGCTCCATACGATATTGATGAAGAAGAGCAAGATCGCGAACGTCATCACGTACGACGAGATCGACGCAACGTCGTTCCAGAACTGGAATTGCGGATCGTACTCGGGCACGCGCCGCGGCATGCCGAGCATCCCGACCCAGTGCAACGGTAGGAACGTCCCGTTGAAGCCGATGACGAACAGCCAGAAGTGCCATTTGCCGAGGTGCTCGTTCATGAGGCGCCCGCTCATCTTCGGGAAGTAGAAGTAGGTGCCGGCGAAGATGCCCATCAGCGAGCCGCCGACCAGGACGTAGTGCAGATGCGCGACCACGAAGTACGTGCCGTGCACGTGGAGATCGAACGGCACCGCGGCCAAGAAGACGCCGGTGATGCCGCCCAGCGTGAAGAGCGCGACGAACCCGACCGCGAACAGCATCGCGGTCGTGAAGTGAATCCTGCCGCCCCACAGGGTCGCCGTCCACGAGAAGATCTTTACGCCGGTCGGAATCGCGATCGTGAAGGTGAGAATCATGAAGGGCAACTGGAGATACGGCGCCAGACCCGAGGTGAACATGTGGTGGGCCCAAACCATGAAACCGGCTAGCGCGATCGCCATCGAAGAAAACGCGATCATCTTGTAGCCGAAGATCGGTTTGCGGGCGAAGGTCGGGATGATCTCCGAGATCATGCCGAACGCGGGTAGGATCATGATATAGACGGCCGGGTGCGAATAGAACCAGAACATATGCTGCCACATGATCGGGCTTCCGCCTTTGGTCGGATCGTAGAACGGCACGCCGAATTGGCGTTCCATGAAGAGCGCCGCGAGCGCTGCCGCGAGCGCCGTCGTCGCGATCATCAGCAGGGGCGCGGTCGCGAATTGTCCCCAGACGAAAAGCGGCATGCGGGTGAAGGTCATGCCCGGCGCGCGCATCTGGTAGATCGTCACCAGGAAGTTGATACCGGTCAGCGTCGAGCTCACCCCGACTAAGAAGATTGCTGCCGCCCACATCGAGGTGCCGGGGCCGGCCTGCAGCGACATCGGCGGATACTCGGTCCATCCCGCGACCGGTGCGCCGATCAGAAACGACGAGAACAGCATCAAGCCCGCGACCGGGAAGATCCAGAAGCTGATCATGTTGAGCCAGGGGAACGCGACGTCGCGCGCACCGATCTGAAGCGGCATGATGATGTTGCCGAAGGCGCCCGTGAGCAGCGGAATAACGACGAGCCAGACCATCGTCGAGCCGTGCATCGAGTAGACTTCGTCGTAGACGTCGGGGCTGACGAAGCCGCCGTTGGCGTGCAGCAGTTGCGTGCGAATCACCTCGGCGAGCAGACCGCCGAGAATCAAGAAAACGAAGCCCGTGATCAGGTACTGAATTCCGATGATCTTGTGATCGATCGAGAAGATGTACCGCCGGACGAACCCCTGCGGCTCAGGATGGATATGGTCGGCAATTCCGCCGTGCACCGCTGTTGCTGACATGAAATGATTGCTCCCGGTTTACTTTAGCGAATCCAAGAAAGCGACCAGATTCGCGATGTCCGAACTGGAAAGGCCGTTTTGGGTGGCGTTGGGCATGGTGCCGATCGAACCGGTATAGCCCTGCTGCAGAATCTTCGCGACGTTGGCCGGCGTTGCTGGATCGCCGTCGACGAGATTGGGATGCGTCGGATCGTGCAGCACGCCTTTGAGCCCCGGACCGACGATGCGCTGCGAGAACGGCCCAAGCGCGTGACAAGCGCTGCACTTCTGCGAGAATAGCGCCTGGCCGGCCGTTGCATTACCCCCCGCGAGCGAGACCGTACCCGTGGTACTCGGCAGCGCGTTGCTCACATGAGCGTTCTTGACTTGCCAGCCGTGGTACCACTGCTGGAAAGCGGATGGGGTGTCGACCACGACCCAGGCCGCGCTCGGATTGGGCTTGCCGTCCACGCCGGGAACCATCGCGTTCATCAGCCCGTGTTCGGTACCGCAGAATTCGGTACAGACGATCGGATAGCGGCCCAATTTCGTCGGCGTGAAGCGAATGGTGTTGATCAGGCCCGGCACCATGTCGGCCTTGAGCCGGAACGCCGGCACCCAGAACGAGTGAATCACGTCGCTCGAGGTGACGTTGAGCACGACCGGCTGATCGATCGGCAGATGCATCTCGCCGGTAACTTCGCCGTTGATCTGCGGATAGCGGAAGGTGAAGTACCACTGGTGTCCGATCGACTCGACTGCCAGACCGTTGGCCGGCTGCGCGATCTGGATCTGGTACCAAATCCGGATGCTCAAGTATGAGAGCAGCACGACGAAGAGCGTGGGGATCAGCGTCCACCAAAACTCGAGCACGTGATTGTCGTGAATCTGAACGCCGATCGCGTCCGGCGAATCGCTCGGGCGTGCACGGAAGGCGATGCAGAAATAAATGATGTAGCCGGCAACGAAAACGAAGAGCGCGGTTCCGGAGGCCGCCATGAAGCGCAACAACGAATCGACCTGCGATCCCGGCTCGCCCGCGACCGGCGGCAGAACGAGATCGAGCGGTCCCACCGTCCAAAAGACGATACCCACGATCGAAATGATCGCGAGCACGGCGGTAATAGTCCAGAAGCCGCGACCCAGCGAAACGGGCGCAGCGCGATTCTCAACCAAGAATTCCTCTCCCTAAACCCGCGAGACTTCTCTCCACTATATTGAGCACCGGGCCTACCAGCATCGACTTTAGCGTGTTCCCTGCGCCGTAGGGGGCCTTTTAGGCGCGCGGGAGGCAAACTCCCGGACGAGCCAGTCGACATTCGTGATCGCACTGCCGACCACGACCGCGTCGGCACCTGCGTCGAACGCGTCGGACACGCGTTCGGGCCGAGCGACGCCGCCCTCGCACACGACGAACGCGTCGAGCTCCGCGAGTTCCGCAACCAGGGCGAGTGCGGGCAAGGGCGTCCCGCTCGTTTCCTCGGTATAGCCGCACAGGGTGGTGGCGAGCATTTCGGCTCCCGCAGCCTGTGCGCAGAGCGCGTCGCCCACGGTGGCACAGTCAGCCATCGCGACGCAGCCGGCGTCGTGGATCGCCTCCACCAGCGTCTCGACGCTCGCCCCATCGGGGCGCGGGCGCGGGGTCGCATCGAAGGCGACGATCTCCACGCCGCACGCCGCGAGCGCCTGCACTTCCTTCACGCTCGGCGTGATGTACGGCGCGAATCCGGGATACTCGGTCTTGATGATGCCGATCATCGGCAGGTCGAGTTGCGCGCGCGCGGCGCGTATGTTCTCGACGCTCTGCATCCGCACGCCGGCGGCGCCGTTGCGCTGCGCCGATCGAGCCATCGCCGCGAGAATGCCCGGCTCGTCGATCGGTGAGCCCGGCCACGCCTGAACGGAAACGATGAGTCCGCCGCGCAACCGATCGAGCGTCTTCACGTGCGCGTAGCCAAGATCAGCGCGCCCTCGGCCGGATCGGCGGCAGGCTCGACCAGCGTACAATCGGGCAGCCGCTCGCGCGTCGCCTCGCCGACGCGCCGCGCAAATTGTGAATCGCGCATCAAGCCGCCGGTAAACGCGATCGCGCAGGGACGCTCGAGTACGGCGTGGGCGGCGAGTGCAGCGAGCTCGCGCGCGGCGGCCTCCGCGACCTCGCCCTCGGTAAGCGCCACCGGTGCGAAGGACGCGAAGCGATCGCGCGTGATCGCGCCGCTGTACAAAGCGCGCACGAGTTCGCGCAGATTCGAAACGCCGAAAAATCGTAACGCCGGCGCTGCGCGTGATTCATCGCCGATCGCCTGCGAAACGAAGGCTCGCGCAATCCAGAACGCGCTGCCTTCGTCGCCGAAGAGATAGCCCCACCCACCGGTCGTCTTCGTGCGGCCGTCACGCGCGACCGTATACGCGACCGATCCCGTGCCGGCGATCACCACGACGCCCGCTCTTCCGTAGAGCGCGCCGGCGTGGGCGATGGGCGCATCGTGCATCAACACGAATCGTGCGGCCGGCAGCCGCGGCTGCGCTCCGTAGACGCGCCCTTCGTAGCCGGAAATGCCGGCGACGATCGCTTCGAACCGCGCGTCGAGCGGGAGCCCGGCCCGAGCGAGCGCATCGGCCAGCGCGCCTTCGAGGGCGTCGCGCAGCCGGGTCGAGTCCGGACCGGCGCCGACCTCGTCGGCCGGGCCGCCGCGCCCGCGCGCGAGGACCCGCGTGCCGTCACCGATTGCCGCCGTCGTCGTGCTTTGACCGCCGTCGATCCCGGCAAAGAGCATCACTCGCGCCTGGTCAGCAGCGCGTGCGCGAATTCGTTGGCGGCGACTTCGCGGTCCTTGCGTTGCGGAAGCCGCTCTACTTCGCCGATCGCCTCGCGGTGGTGGTAGAGTTCGTGTCCGACACAGAACCCGACGAACTCGCCGAGTTCGGCCGGCCCCAGCCGTTCGGCGATGCGCGAGTTGATGCGAATGACCGGTCCCTTCGGGTCGTATTCGGAGCGCAGCTCGTCGACGCCCCAATCGCCCAGATCGGCAAAAACGACGCTTACCCCGTATTCGCGCGCGATGCGAAGCGCCGTGCTCACGTCGCCCTGCGCAGGTCGACGCCGTCCGCGACGAGCGCCGAACGCAAGTGATCGGTATCGATGTCGCCGGCAAGCACGCCGGATTGATTCGCGAGCGCCGCGGCGGTTCCGGCCGCCTGGCCGAGCGTCATGACGGTCGGCGTGAGGCGCGTCGACGCAAGCGCTTCGTGCGTCGTCGAGATGCAGCGTCCGGCAACCAACAACTGTTCGCGATTGATCGGAACCAAACAACGATACGGGATCTCGTAGCTCGAACCGGGCGGCGGCCGGTGCGTCGTGGTTCCGCTCCCCGACGGATTGTGAATGTCGATCGGGTACGCGCTGCGCGCGACCGCATCGGGGAACGTGCGGGCCTGCAGCACGTCCTGCGCGGTCAGCGTGTAGCGGCCCTCGATGCGGCGCGACTCGCGAATGCCTACTTGCGTACCGGTCGCCGCGAGACGCGCATTTTCGAAGCCGGGAACGCGTTCGCGAAAGAAACGCAGAAGCTGCATCACTTGCAGCCGCGCATCGACTTCCGCCCGCGTGAGATCGACCGGGTCGAGCGGATCGATATCGGTGACGCGCGTCATGTTCACCGTCACTTCGTCGGGATAGGGGGAGATGAAAAACGAAGCGAGTTCGCGGGGGACGTCGACGATCCCATCCTCGCGTGCCTGTTCCCACAACTCGTACAATCCCGCGACGGCGGTAAGCGCGGGCGCGGTGCGCTCGTGGGCTTTGAGCGACGTGCGCATTTGGTCGGCGTGCATACGCAGATACGTCGCGGTTTTCGAAAGGTCGACGTGACTCAAGCGGAACATCAGACTCGCCGGCTGCACGCGGCCGCGTTCGTCGCCTTTCTGGGTGGGAACGCCGGCCGACGCCGCCACGTAGGCATCCGCGGTCGCGTCGATCACGACGCGCGCCCGATAGCTGCGTCCGCCGCCGACCGTCGCGACGCTTGCACCGATCACGCGTTCGTCCTCGACGTGCGTCCCCAGAAACCACGCATGCAGTAACAGCTCGACGCCCGCTTCGCGCGTCATCTCGAAAAGCAGCGCCTTGTGGATTTCGGGATCGAACGGCGTGATCGTCGGAACGTAATCGGAGGAGTCCGTGATATGGCCGGGCGAGGCGCCGCGGCGAACCAAGCGCTCTACGATCTCCTGCGCGATGCCGCCGACGATGCGCTCACTTCCCGAATGGAACGTCATCCACGGGCCGACCATCGCCGCGGTGGCGGTGCCGCCGAGGAATCCGTAGCGCTCGACCAAAAGCGTGCGAGCGCCGTGACGCGCGGCCGCCAACGCTGCCGCACATCCGGCATTGCCGCCGCCGATGACCAGCACGTCGTACGTGCCCGCGGTACTCACCACGCAGGGGTACGCCTGTCAAGACAAGTATTCCGCTGCTGGTACAGCGACTTCTTCGGAGGCTCCTTAATGCTGCTACAACGTGTGAAGCCGCTCGAGCGCCTATTGGCGGAGACTCAAGAGCAAGGCCATAGTCTAAAGAAGACGCTGGGGCCGTTCTCGCTCATCGCGATGGGGATCGGTGCGATCATCGGCACCGGCATCTTCGTGCTCACGGGCGTGGCTTCGGCGAAGTTCGCCGGGCCCTCGCTGACGATCTCCTTCGTCATTTCGGGTATCGTCAGCGCGTTCGCAGCGCTGTGCTATTCCGAGGTCGCGAGCCGCGTACCGATCGCCGGCAGCGCGTACACCTTTGCCTATGCCTCGCTCGGCGAATTCATCGCCTGGATCATCGGCTGGGATCTCGTTCTCGAATACGCGCTCGGCGCGTCGACGGTGAGCATCGGGTGGGCGGGGTACTTTGTGACGCTCGTGCGGAATCTCTTCGGCTGGAACATTCCGGCGGCGCTGCTGCACAATCCGTGGGACACGGGGCCGATGGGCGAGCCGCTCCACGGTTTCATGAACCTTCCGGCGTTCTGCATCATCTGCCTGATCGGCGTCTTGCTCTATCGCGGCACCCGCGAGTCGGCGCTCTTCAACAACATCGTGGTCACGGCCAAAGTGCTGGTCGTCTTGTTTTTCATCGCGATTGGTTTCGGTCACGTGCAGCCCGGGAACTGGACGCCGTATTTTCCGTTCGGTTGGGGCGGCACGTTCTTCGGAGCGTTCTTCATCTTCTTCGCGTACATCGGTTTCGACGCGGTTTCGACCGCGGCTGAAGAAGCGAAGGACCCAAAGAAGGACATGCCGATCGGCATCATCGGAAGCTTGGCGATCTGCACCGTGCTCTACATCATCGTGGCCGCGATTCTCACCGGCATGGTTCCGTACAACCACCTCAACGTTCCGCAGCCGGTCGCATACGCCGTCGAGCAAGTCGGCTTGCCGTGGGCGAGCGTGATCATCTCCCTGGGCGCCATCGCCGGGCTGACGACGGTTCTGCTCGTCATGATGTTCGGCCAGACGCGCGTCTTCTTCGCGATGGCGCGCGACGGCTTGCTGCCCTCGGTGTTCTCGAAAGTGCATCCGCGCTTCCGCACGCCGGGGCTCTCGACGATTCTCTTCACGATTCTGATCGCGTTAGTCGCGGCGTTCACGCCGATAGCCGTCGTCGGCTCGCTGACGAACATGGGCACGCTGGCGGCGTTCGTCTTGGTCTCGATATCGCTGCCCATCCTTCGCAAGCGCTACCCGACGACACGGGGATTTACCGTTCCCTTCGGCCCTTACGTCATTCCGGTGATCTCAGCGGTACTCGCCTTCGCGCTCTTGCTCGCGCCGTTCTTCGACGAAGGCATCGGCCACATATACGGAATTCCGCTGCCTTGGTTCGGCTTTATCGTCTGGCTCATCATTGGCCTGGTCGTGTACTTCATCTACAGCCGTTCCCACAGCACCGTCGGCAGAGAGGAAGCTACGGGCGCCGCTTTACCGTAAGGATCGTCACCGCCTCGCCGCCGTCGCGCCCGCTCACCTCTTCGCGCGCAAGCGCGCGCGCCTGCTCGATGCTCGCCAGACCGCTGAAATCCGCGATGCGCCCGGCGTAGAGCACGTGCACCGACGGTAGACTTCGGCCCACGTCTCCGAACGAGGTCTCGGATTCCATCGCGGTCTCGAGCGCGTCATCGAGCTGCGCCACGGTCGTGTGCGCGACGCGGGCTCCCGGCGGCGCCAGGCGAACGACGCCGCGCTCGTCGACCACGCGCACGCTCTCCCCGTCCCGCTCGATATGAAGCGACGCAGGCGCGGCCGATTCGGAAAGCGCGGTCGCGCCCGAGGCGGTCGCCCGCACCCGGTTGCGCTGCGTGTCGATCTCGATGCTGACCTCGACGCGATCCGGTGCTGCGCCGGCGGCGATGACGCGATCCTCGACCTCCCGCCGCAAGCGGACGATGTCGGCGGGGGTCGGATCGACGATCGTTCGCTCGACCACGTCGCGCACCAGTGCCAGCGCGACGCCGATCGGAGAAATGACCTCGGCGTCGCGCGCGATGCGGTACGGCATTTCCATCGCCTCGGCCAAAAACGGCACGAGCGCGGCTGCACCACCTCCGCCCCCGATCAGCACCGTGCGATCGCGCGGCATCTCGTAGTGCGCGATCAACTCTTCGACGCACGGGCGCACCTTGGCGGCGGCAAGCTCCAATATGCGCCGCGCATGCATGCGCGCGTCGCCGCCCAGTTCGCGCGCGAGCAGCGTAAATGCCGCCAGCGCCGCCTGCGCGTCTCCGCGCGCAAACGCACCCTCGGGAACGTAACCGAGCAGATTGCTCGCGCATGTCGGCGTCACCGCGGCATGCCCGCCGTCACGCAGGGCAAATCGCAGATAATTCGCCGGATCGTGCGGACGCGGAGCAAACCGTTCGATCCGCGCGCCCTCGAAATCCAACCGCCGCAGAAAGCTCGCATAGCGCAAACCGGCGATGTGCGCCGAGCGCGGGCCGACGTCGGTGATCGCGTGTGCGCCGATCCGCGGCATACTTCCGCCCGCGATTCCGAGCGTGCGCGAGTCGATCGTCTGCAGCATCGTTCGCAATCCGCCCACGCGCGCCGCGCGCATTTGCGGGCGCCCGAACCGGATCGCCGAGCAATCGACGCTCGTGCCGCCGACTTCGAGAAAGACACCGTCGGTCACGTTCTCGTAGAGCAACGCGCCCGCCACGCCGGCGGCCGGCCCGGAAAGCAGGGTGAGAATGGGGCGGCGCTCGACCTCGCCGACGTTCATCACCCCGCCATCGCTGCGCATGATCATCAGCGGCGCCGCGATGCCGGAACGCGCCACCGAGGCTGCCGTCGACTGCGCGGTCTCCAGCATCTTCGGCAGGATCGCCGCGTTGAGCGCTGCCGTTCGCGTGCGCGCGCGCAAGCCGTACATCGTACTGACGTCGTGCCCGCTGGTCGCAGCGATGCCAAGCGCGCGCACCGAATCCGTGACCGCGCGTTCGTACGCGGGCCGGTCGACGCCGAACGGTTCGCTCGCGGCGATCGCGGTTACACCCGATTCCACCAGACGCTCGATCGCGCGTTCGATCGCCTTCTCATCGGTACCGCGCGCAAAAACGAATGACGGCGAGAAATCCACCCCCGGCGCGAGCCGGACGGGCGCGAAGCGCATGTGTGCGCGCGCAAACCACGCCGGCGTATGGGTCAAACCGAGCACGCCGACCTTCGCCACGTCGCCTTCCAGCAGCGCGTTGGTCGCCTGCGTCGTCGAATGGGCGATAAAGGTTACCGCCTCCGGCACGATCCCGTTCTCGTCTAGGATGCGCGCGATACCGGTCACGATTCCGGCCGCGACGCCCGCGGGCGCATCGTGCGTGGTTGGAACCTTGACGCGCGCAAGCAACGCTCGCGTAGAAGCGTCGATTGCGACGACGTCGGTAAACGTGCCCCCGACGTCGACGCCCAAACGAATTTTCGTCACCGCCGAGGGTTATTTGACGGCACAGGTTCCATTCTTTGGATTCGTCGCCCGTACGCCGCTCATCGGGCCGAGCTTGATCGACGCGAACGAGGCTTGGTCCGACTGCGGGAACGGTTTCGTCCCAGCCGGGTAGCAGCTGGAGGCAAGCAGGAAGGCCATCACGTCGGCGTATTGCTGCGCGCTCAGCGAACCCGGATCCGAGAACGGCATATTCTCGAATACCGTCGTGCGCACGTCGCGCAGCGTCCAACCGTCGAACTTCGCGGTTTTCAGGAAATCGGTTCCGGCGACCGCCGGGCCGGCGGTTCCCTGAAGATCGGTCCCGTGACATTGCAGGCAATGCCGGACGTAAACGATCTTTCCGGCGTGCGCCTGCGCGGCGGTGTAGAGCATCGGCATCGCCGGCGTCGCCGCCGCGACGTCGTGCGCGCGCTGGAGTTTGCACGTCGCGGCGTGCGCGGTGTAAAGCACGATTTCGTCTCCGCGCACGGCGACCGACCGAATTGCGAGATTCGCCGGAACCCGCGCGGCCGCCGCGGCGCGCGGCAGTGCCACGTATACCAAAGCTCCCGCGTTGATGCCGTAGGCCGGAGCGCGTGCAGGCACGCCGCATCCGGCGACGCGAACCGCGCCGGCCGGAACGGCGAGTTCGGTGTTTGCGAGCGCGCCGCTGAGCCCGCCGAGAACACCGTCTTGTGAGGGCCGGCCGATGGCCAGCGCGAGGCTTGCCAGCGCGCGCGTGAGATCGAACCGGTAATCGTCCAATTCGCGTTCGCCAAGCGCGTCATTCAAGTTCTCCTGCGCTTCGAGGAGGTTCACTTTCGTGCCCTCGACGGCGGGTTGCCATGGCGGCGTCGCGACCTGATCCAACAGGTGATTGACACGATCGAGCGCACCGCTGACTTCGCCGAGCGCGCGGCGCGCGGCGTTCCGGTAAGCGGTGCGCCCGACGGCGTAGCTATCCTCGATGTGCACGATCTCCGCGACGGCCGACTGCAGGCCGGCCAGCGCCGCGATCGCGTCGCCGTGATCGTCGCGCGACGACTTCGCGTTCGCCGTCGCGTTGAGCGCGAAGACGACCACGAGGACCGCGGCGATCGTGCGCATCGTCACGGGGTGGTGAACGCGGTGATCAGCGCTCGAACCGGGTGACTGTAGGTGCCTTCGAGCGTCGGCGCACCTTGGCCAAAGCGCGGATCGGCGAAGTTCACGCCCGCCGGCCCCGCCCCGACGACGACGTACGGCTTGCCGTCGAGTTCGTAATAACTCGCCGGTGCTTGAATCGTCAATCCGGTCGGATAATGCCACAAGACGGCGCCGGTCTTGGCATCGTAGGCCCTGAAGTCACCGTTCACGCCGCCGGTGAAGACCACGCCGGTCGAAAGTGCGAGCGCCCCGCCGATTTGCGGGAACGCCAGTTTCTTACGCCACGCGAACTTCCCGGTATTGATGTTGATTGCGTTCATGTAGCCGGTGCTCGGTCCGTATTGTTTCGGAAAGGCGCCGCCGAGATAGAATTGTCCGGCGATGTACGCCGCCGTTCCCGGCGAGGTCCAGATGCCGCATTGGTTCGTACTCGGTACGTAAAAGAAGTTCGTTTCGGGCAGGTAACTTCCGCCGTTGAACTCGACGCCCCCGTTGGTGTTGGGACATGCGATGTCGCCGGCCTTACTCGGCTGCGTGTTTTGTCCGCGCTGCATGCTCACCGCGAGATGGTACACGAGCTTTCCGGTTCCGGCGTCCAGGACCCAGAAGTTCCCGGCCTTGTCGCCCGCCGCAACGAGATCTCGCGGCGAGCCGCCGACTTGTCCGGTGAAGAGCACCGGAGGCATGGCGGGATCCCAGTCGTGCGTATCGTGGGGGATGAACTGGTGATACCACTTCATCGTCGGTTTCGCGCCGCTGATGTCGAGCGCGACCATCGAATCGCTATAGAGATTTGAACCGGCGCGAATCGTGCCGAGGAAGTCCGGCTGCGGATTCCCGAGATCGGCGTAGAGCGTATCGGTCGACGGATCGATCGCGATGCCGCTCCAGATCGCGGCGCCGCCGCGTTTCCAGGAGTCGCCGCTCCACGTATTGTGGCCGGCTTGGCCCGGACCCGGGATCGTGTACCAATCCCACAGACGCTTTCCCGTCGCCGCGTCGAAGGCGCTCAGGTAGCCGATGCCTCCCCAGTCGCCGTTGGAAGCGCCGAGCAGCAACATGTTCTTGTACGGCACGGGCTGCATCGTAAAGAACGTATTGCGCGGATCGTGCGCCGCGAGAACGTTCCACACGATTTTTCCGGTGGCCGCATTCAACGCGATCAGGTGTCCGTCGAGCGTTGCTTCGTACACCCTACCGTCGCCGAGCGCGACGCCGCGGTTGGCCGAAAACGCAATGACGTGCGGAACGTAATGGAAGTGCCACTTGATCGCGCCGGTCTTAGCGTCGAGCGCGTACACGTCGTTGTGCGACGACGTGACATACATCGTGCCCTGCCAAACGATCGGCGATACCTCGAGTGGCCCACGGGCATCGACGCTCGTCGACCACGCTTTCCGAAGCTTGGCCGTAGCCCCGGCACCGAGCTTGGCCGCGGGAACGTAACGGTTGTCGCTGTAGGTGCGCGCCGGTAGGATCCAAGCACTGTTGTTTCCCATCGCGTTCGTATACGAGCTGGAGGTTGGCCATGAGCTTTGCCCCTCCAACGGGGGCATCGCCAAAAGAAAAAGTAAGCCGGCAATCACGAGAACGGGTGCAAAACGCAACATAAACCCCTCCTTATGCTAGCTTATCGTACCATCAATTGCGCTGCGGCGAGCCTATTCTTCGGCTCACAAAGCAACCGAGTAAGCCCGCCTGGCGGCCGTGCTACGGCGTTGCGGCGGTTGCGTCGGCGGCCGCTTGCACGAGCGCAGCGATGACCGCGTCGCGGGCCTCATCGCTGCCGCTTCCCGCGTTCAACATCGCCGCGATCGCCACGGTGCGGCGATTGATATAGAGAATCTGCGCCTCGTTCGTCGAGGTTTGCGTATGTGTCAAGTGCATCGTCTTCATTTCGTTCAAGAGCAGTTTGGTGCTTGCGGGCGCGAGCAATCCGCCGTTTACCAGTTGGCTCAAGAGACGCGCGAGCGCGTTGGGCGTCGCGTACCCGGCGTCGTCCGGCGCCACGAAGACCGCATCGAAGCCGAGCGCGCGCAACCGCGCGTTGACGGCGTCGCCTCCCCCAAGCGCTTGAATCAGCGCGTTCGCGGATGCATAGTCGTTATCCATCACCATGCGGGAGATGAGGTCGCGCACGGTCACCCCGTCGAGGCTTTGCGTCAGCGCAAGCTCCCCCGCATCGACGGCCCGCATGGTCACGATTGCCAACGCAAGCCGTTGAACGCCGGCCATCGGCAGGTTGACGTCGCCGCCGCTGCTGGCCGTTGCACCGGTCGTCAGGTCGACGATCCTCACGCCGAGCGTTGCTCCAAGCGTCTTCGCACGCGCCTGCGCGCTTTGCATCTCTTCTTCGAGGATCGCGCGTTCGGAGATCGGTGCGGTCGTCGGCGTAAAGAGCGGAGACGGTCCGATCGGCTGAAGGGCTACGAGCACCAACGCGATCACCGCTTCAGTGCGGCGAGTTCATCGTAGAGCACGGCCATAGTCACGATTCCGCCGAAAAACTGCGAGAGGTTGAACTTCTCGTTGGGCGCGTGAATGTGATCGTCCGGTAATCCCACGCCGATCATGACTTGCGGGATTCCCAAAATGCGATCGAAGCTCGCCACCGGACCGATCGAGCCGCCGGTTCCGATGTACACCGGAGCGATGCCGAAGCCCGCGTGCATGGCGCGTCCCGCCGCAAGCGCCGCCGGATGATCGCGTGAGAGGACGACCGGCGCGACGTCGCCGCCCGACTCGACTTCGACGCGCACGCCGCGCGGTGCGTTCGCGCGAACGTACTCGGTGACGAGCGTGCGCACGTGGACCGGATCCTGTTCACCGACCAGCCGCGCCGATAACTTCGCGCGCGCAAAGGCTGGAATGATCGTTTTGGTGCCCGGGCCCTGATAACCGCCCCAGATCCCGTTGCACTCGAGCGTCGGACGAAACCACATCCGTTCGAGCGGCGTTCGTCCTGCCTCGCCGCACAGCTCGGGGACGCCGAGCAACTCGGCTTCGCGCCCTTCGTCGAATGGGAGATTCGTGAGTTCGTCGATCGTCGCGGCGTCGGGTTCGGGCACGCCGTCGTAGAATCCGGGAACCAGCACGCGGCCGCTCGCGTCTTTCAGGCCGGCGATGATGCGCGCCAATGCTTCGATCGGGTTGGCGACGACGCCGCCGTAGTAGCCCGAATGCGTATCGTCCGCCGGTCCGTGGACCGCGATCTCCCAATGAACCAAGCCGCGAACACTCGCGGTCAGCGACGGCACGTCTTCCGAAAAGACCGCCGTATCGCTGATTACCGCAACGTCGGCGGTGACGAGATCGCGGTAGCGTTCGAGCGCGCTCTCGAAACTGGGTGAACCGATCTCCTCTTCACCTTCGACGACGATCTTGACGTTGATCGGTAAACGGCCGCGCGTGCGCATATGCGCTTCGATCGCGGCAAAATGCATCAGCACTTGGCCCTTGTCGTCCACCGCTCCGCGCCCGTAAATCTTTCCGTCGCGCACCTCCGCGGCGAACGGCGGACTCTTCCACAGTTCCAACGGATCGGCCGGCTGCACATCGTAGTGGCCGTAAATCAAGACGGTGGGCGCGTCCGGCGCGCCCAGCCACTGCCCGTAGGCCAGCGGATTCCCCGCCGTTTCCAATACGCGCGCATCCAATCCGACCTCGCGCATGCGGTCCACCAACCGCTCGCAGCAGGTTCGCACGTCGTCGCGATGCGCCGGATCGGCCGAGATCGACGGGATCGCGACCCAGCGCTTCAGCTCGTCGAGATGCGAGTCGCGATGGGCCCTGCAATAGGCCGCGAGTTCCTGGTCTATCGCCGCGTTGACGCTCATCTCGTTCGCACCTTTAGGATGACGGAAGTGAAATATCGATGGTATGGCCATTGCGCTCGATTTCGAAATCGTGCGGTTTACCGTCGTATGCTCGCTGTTCGGTCTGATAGGTGCCGTATTCCCACCAAAACTGCCCGTCGAGTTTTTCTACCACGTCGCCCGTGCGCAGCCCGGCCGCGTAGGCCGGGCCCCCGGCCCGCACGTACACGCGCATGTTCCCGTCGACGGTCTTAAAGAGCGCATAAAGAAACCCGGGCGACTGGCCGGGCGCCAGGGCAAGGCCGCGAGCGAACAGTTCATCCGCGCGCGGATCGCTCCGGGCCCAAGCCCGCAGCCGCGCGGTTCCCTCATGCGCCAGCGCTTGTGCCTGCGCCGCGGTCGGCGAATCGAGCTCGACCGCATGATCGTGCCACTCCTGCACGATCCATCCGCCGCAGTCTTCCAAGCGCAGCCCGATATCCAAATCGGTCCCCTCGATCAACCGGAACGTTGCCGCGCTCACGTAGACATACGCCGCATATCCTTTGGAAGAGCAGTCGCGCGCATCGGGATCGTCGTGATCTGCGAAAGCGGTCCACGGCGGCCGGCCCAGATCGGTGAGCACCGCGCCGGCTGCCGCGCGAGCGAGCGGCGAGCCGTCGTCGTCGACCGCGATGCGTTCGCTTGCGCGCGCCGGCGCGAAGAGTCCGGGCAGGGGCGCGGCCAGCGCGGGCTGCAGCGCCGCCGCAAACGCGCGCGCGCCGAAGAGCCGGGGCGCGCCCACGGCGACCGCAAGCACGGCAAGCGTCGCGACCGCCACTTGAAAGGGCAACGTACGTTTCGTAATGGTATCGAGCGGCGTGCCGGTGAAGTTTGCGACCCAGACGTTGGCGGTATTCGTCGGATCGCAAACATTCTGCACCTGCACGACCGCCATTACGGCCGCGACCAGCACGACCGGCGGCAGGGCATGGGTCGAGAGGAGTACCGTGAAGACGGCGATGCCGACGCCGAACGGATTGAGCGGTCCGCGATAGAGCACGAGCGGGCTGCCCAGCCCGAATATCACGACATACGCGAGCGGATTGTCGGCCCAGCCGCTCACCAGCGGCCGCACCGCGTCCCGGAACAGCGGCTCTTGCGTCGCAACGAAGAGTATCCCGATGCCGATGAACAGCAACACCGCGGCCGCGACGTCTTCCACGCCGCGAATCGCCGCAGCTACGAGCGTCTCGACGCAGCGTGTACCGCGCGTCACGACGGCACCGAAGATCGCGGCCAGGACGAAGGAAATCGTCGGATCGAGATGCAGCACGAAATACAGCACGATCGGCAGGAGCGGCGTCACCAGGGCGATGGCCGGAACGCGCGGCGCCTCGGGCTCGTCGCCGGCGTCGGCATAGGTGGCGTAATCGCGCTCGCGGGCAAAGCTGAGCGCCGCGTACGCGATCAGCGCTACCGCGTCGATCGCCGCGAGCAATAGTGCGTAATGCGTCATTTGCTGCGGGACGACGCCGAAGAGTTGCGTGTAGAAGCGCCAGTTGGTGAGGTTGAAGATGAAGCCGAGCGCAAAGGCCATGAGAAAGAGCGTCGCGGCGACGGTGCGCGGCACCCCCGTCGTCATCATCACCGGCAACACGATCGCGCCGACCATGATGATCGCTCCCAATCCGGAGAGCGAAGTAAAGAGCAGCGCAACGACCGCGCAAAGAACCAGCGCGAGCGCGAAGGGCGCTTCGCCGCCGTATTCCGCCGCCAGATTGACGAGCGCGCGGGCAATACCGGTATCGAGCGTCACGCGTGCGAGCAGCGCACCGAAAATCACCGTGACGTAGACCGGGGCGAGCGCGACGGCGCCGCGCGTGATCAGACCGGCAAGATGCCCTGCGGGCACGCCGGCGACGAGCAGCATCAGCACGGCCATGCACGGCAGCGCGACGATCGCCGGCATCATTCGCCGGTACATCGCAAACGCGAACGCGAAAAAGACCGCCAGCAGCGCGACGCCGTGGATCACTGCGGCAAGCCGAGAACCGAATCGAGCGGGGGCAGCGTCTTGCTCGGCACGTACTGGTTGTAGATCACGCGATCGATCGCGTCGGCGCGCTCGATCGCCCGCTGTGCGTCGAGATGATAGCGCTCGAGGTTGCTCGCCAAATGATCCTCGCGATCCTCGTACCGCCACGCCCGCGCGTAGGGAATCGCGAGCCGCTCGTCGATGTCGCGCTGCTCCCAAAACCAATACTTGCACCAGAAGAGGTCGCGCAGCGCGTCCTTGGGATGCGCGGCGGCATCGGCGTAGTACCCGCGCACCTCCGCCGCGATCTGATAGCGCCGTCCGAGCGCGTCGTAGCGCCGTGCCGCGAGCAGCATGACGGCCGCCGCGTTGGCGTGCAGCGGCGGATGCGCCGCGATCAGGTCGGTCTCGACATGCTCCGCGTCGAGCCGAAGCGTGCGCAGATCGACCTTGCTCATCTCGTCGGTGATCGTTCCCGGCACGAACGGATCCGCCCAGGCGAGCAGATCGCTGAACTCGGGCAAGCGATCGGTCATCGAACCCAGCAGCACCGCATCGCTCGCGTAGCGCGGATCGTCGACGCCGAAGAACGCGCTCGGAAAATCGTGCTCGAAGCCGTCGGTGGTACTCCACGCGTCGGCCGCCGCGTAAATGACCGGGTACCATGTGGCTTCGAAGAGCGTCTCGCCGTCGTCGTTCCAAACGGTTTCGAAGAGGCCGAGGACGTGCGCGCGTTTGCCCTCGTCGATGAAACGGCCCTCGTTGGCGAGCGCCGCGGTCACATTGGGGAAAATACGGCTCCAGTTGTTTGCACCCGGGGCAACCATTTGCTCGAAGCCGCCATTCGCGATCAGGCGAATATACGGCTCGAAGGTTTTCTCGGCGCCGTAATGCCAGTTGACGATGACCGCGCTACGCGGCAACAGCTTCATGATCGACGGGTCGGCTTCGATGCCGTCGTCCCAAAGCATGATCCGTGCGCCCGAAGGCGCGATCAGTGCGTTCATGTCGCGGACGTGTTGCGCGTAAACCGCGCTGCGTCCGCCGTGCGCCGCAACGTAGGCCGCGGTGCCGCCTTCACCCAGCGTCGCCGTTTCATCCGAACCGATGTGGAAGAACGGCGGGTGCGGAACCGCCGCCAGCTCCCCTCCGATAATGCGCCGCAAGTATTCGGCGGCCAAATCCGATGCGGGCGAGAGCAGGAAACCGTGAGGGAAGGCGGCGGCGCTCGCGTATTGCTCGACGGCCAGCGTGTTGTGCATGTGGGCGAAGGTCTGCTGCTCGGGGATCAGCGCGACGTGGTAGCGCGCGGCGTACAGGGCGAGCGCGTGCAGCTGCGCCGGCGTGATCCCGTCCGGCGGCGCCGGGAGCGGATCGGTCGGACTCGCGAAGACGTGTTCCATGTACGGCGAGTAGCCGTTCATCTTGAATGCCGCGATCGTGCGAATGCGCTCTTCGAAGTAGCGCATCGTCGGCAGCGGTCCGCGCGAAACGTCGTCGGAGAGAATGCGCCACCGCAGCGCCGGCGCATCGTCGACGCGAACGCAGGGAACGACCCATCGCCCGCCGTCGCGCACCGGGAGCTGCGCCAACGTCATCACGCCGTAGAAGGCGCCGTCACCGTCGGCGCTGCGGATCGTGACGCCGCGCAGCGACACGTCCAGGCGATACGCCTGCGGCTGCAGCAACGGATCGCGAACGAACCGAACGTTCGATCGCGGCGATCTCGTGACGTGCGCAATGCCGAGTGCGGTCCAGCGGCGCTGCCATTCGTCGAGCGCGCCCGGATCGATGCCGATCGGTGCAAATCGGGGCGGCGGAATCGAGCACGCGCCGCGAACGAGGGAGACGGGCCGCGGAAGAACGTGCAGCGCGACCGCGGCGAGTATCGGAGCCAGCACTATCCCGCCGCGGCTTCCATCGCGCGATCGCGCACGTCGAGCGCCGCGCTCACCTCGTCGATGTACGCGGGCAGCGCGGCGGCGTCGACGCCCTCGGCGCGGTCGGCCAATTCCACGGCGGCGAGATCGGCGCGGCTGATGCGATCGACCGTACCGGCGTCGGTCGAGGCGGACTCGAAGGAGCCGAATACCTTCTGATTGGTGAAGTCGGTGCGCAGGATCGCGGCGTCGAGCCGCTCGCCGGCGTCACCGGTGGGAGCGAGACGCTCCCGCAGGCGCGCCAGCGCCTCCCCGAGGTAGGCTCGTACCATCTCGTCCGCACGATGCCGGTCGCTCATCTCGCCGTATCCGGGAAAGCCCGCGATTTTCCCGCGTAATGTCAAGAGAGCGTCCATTCGCGGCTCTTACGACGGGTTTCCGCGTGGGGCCTCGGGAACTCCAGGAGTCCGATGGCTGCCTTGCTGGTCCTCGCACTCGCAGCTCTCGCTGGTGCGGCGATCTACTACGCCTCGATCTTCTTCCGGCGATACGTGCTCGCGCGTCAAGATCATCGCCGTGTTCTTGCGCTCTTCTCACGCTACGTGCCCTCACCGGTGGTCGAGGAGCTGCTCGCCCGCAAGGACGCGCGCCTCTTCGAAGCACGAGAGTACTATGCCACGATCCTGTGCGCGCGGATTCGCAACTTTGCCCTCTTCGCCGAATCGCTCTCACCGGAAGAGACGCTGCGTTACCTCAACGAATTTTACACGATCGTGGGCCAGGCGGTGCAGCGTCACCGCGGCATGATCGAGAGTTTGCGCGGCGACACCGTGACGGCCGTCTTCGGCGTGCTCATCGAAGAGAAATTTCAGGAAGAACGCGCACTGCGCGCCGGACTGGACGTCATGCGTGTAATCAACGCGATGGAGGCGCGCTGGCGCGCGCAGGGACGTAAGCCGATCGCCGTCGGTATGGGCGTCAACTCCGGAAAAATCATCGCCGGCGACACGGGCTACAAGGACCGGCGTGAATTTGCGATCGTGGGAAATCCCGCGCAGGTCGCGGCGCGGTTAGAGGCGGCCTCCGAAGAGCTCAACGCCGGAATCATTGCCTCGGAAGCCACCTACGACGTGGTGCGCGAGCTCTTCGTGGGGGTTCCAACCTCCTCGCTTCCGCTGCGCGGACTGCGCCGGCTGCAAAACGCGTATATCGTTCGCGGGCTCACGCGCCGCGCGGCCGACGACGACCTGCTCACCTTGCCCTCGCAGCGCGCGTTCAACGAAACGAAAGTTCACTCGTACGAAGCCGAGGAGATCCCGGCAGTCGAACCGGACTCGTACATTGCTCCCGAAGAAACCGCGCCGCAACAAGCCATCGACGAACGCGTTACCGCCACAGCCCCGCCGGAATTCACGCACTTCTCGCGCTACGACGACGACTCGCCGGCCCTTCCCGAGCCTCCGCCGGTGGTGGGAACCTACGAAGACGATCAAGGGCCGCCCGTGCAGCTGCCGCCCTGACGCATCGCTCAAACGTCAGAGCAATGAGAGAAGCCGCGGCAGCGTTTCAGCCGCCGAACCGCGCACGACGCAATCGACCTGGTCGCTGATCGCAGTGGGTTCCGGGTTGATCTCCGCGATGAACGCAGCCCCGTTGCGCCGGGCAAGCGCGGCTGCCGGATAGACCACCGCGCTGGTTCCGATTACCAGGATGACGTCGGCCCGATCGGCCGCCGCGCGGGCGCGTTCCCACCCCTCCGCCGGAAGCGGTTCGCCGAACCAGACGATGTCGGGACGAAGACGTCCGCCGCAGTGATGCTCGATACGGTGGAGCGCAAGCCCGAGCGAATCGAGCGGCTCTCGCTCCTCGCACCCGGTGCAGCGTGCGGTTCGCAGAGCGCCGTGCAGTTCGACGACGTTGCGCGAGCCGGCACGAAGATGCAGGGAATCGACGTTTTGGGTGGCGAGCGTGAAGTCGCGATAGCGTTCTTCGAGCGCAGCGAGCGCGTAGTGACCGGCATTCGGTTGTGCGCGCCGGTGCGCGGCATTTCGCTCGTTGTACCACGTCCACACCAATTGCGGGTCGGCCGCAAATCCCTGCGGAGACGCGAGTTCTTCAACGCGATGCGTGCGCCAAAGTCCGCCCACACCGCGAAACGTCGGCAATCCGCTCTCGGCCGAGATGCCTGAGCCGGTGAGCACCAGAACCGCGCGTGCTGCGCGCAATCGTCGAACCAGGTCGTCCATCGCCGGCTCTTTCGCCGCGTGCTTGCGGGAATCTACCGGCGCGGCGGACGAAGGGGCACGACATGAGCGGCAAGGATGATGTCCGCACGCGCACCTGGCCGGCCTATCTGGTTGCGGCCGTGTGCTTCGCCATCGCCGTTGCGGTCTCGCTCGTCAACCTTTCGTTGATCGAACAACTGCGGGCCGCACAAGCGCAGGCGGCGCGCACGCAGTCGCACTCGATCGGCCTCGTGCGCGATCTCGATAGCGAACGCTCGACGATGGCCGATCTCATGGACGAGAGCGCGCAGCGCTTCGATATTCCCGGTGGGCAGATCGTGCGCGTGCGCGGCCATCTCTACATCACGATGCACGATCTCGCGGCTGCGCCGCACGGCAAAGTTTACCAGGCGTGGACGATAGCGGCCGCCGGCAAAGCGCCGCAGCCCTCGCTGACGTTCGTCCCGGATGCGCACGGCGTCGCCGTCGTGGCGCTCCCCGGCGATGCGAAAGAGATCGCGGCACTCGCGATCAGCATCGAGCCCGAGGGCGGCAGCAAGACGCTGACGACCAAGCCGTTGGTAGTAGAACAGCTCGACTGATGGTGCGCACCACGCGCTTGACCAGCGCGCACGAGCGGGACGCGTTAGCCTATTTGGCGCTCGCGCCGTACGCGAACGTGTTCTTGACGTATCTGATCCTCTTCGATCTCGGCTCAACCACGCGCAGCGCCCTTCACGTGGCACTCGACGAGTCCGGCAAGATCACCGGCGTCGCGTACTTTGCGCGCCAGGTCGTGCTGGCCGCCGACGGTCAGGCGACGGTCGAGGCCTTCGCGCGCGTGGGCGCCGCGCACCACGGTGAAAAGATGATCGTCGGACCGCGCCGGGAGGTCTCCGCTTATTGGAGGCTGGTCCGGCACAACCACGAACCCGCTCGCCTCGTGCGCGAGCGCCAACACGTGATGATGCTCGATCGTTCGATGCTGCGTCCGTACGAACACACCGTCGTCGCGCGGCGGGCACGGCTCGACGAGTGGCCCATCGTTGCCGACAACTCGGCCTCGATGATCGCGCTCGAACTCGACTACGATCCGATGCGGACCTCACCCGAATTCACCTCGAACGTGCGCACGATGATCGATCGCGGACTGTGGTGGGTCGGTGAATCGCTCGGGCGGCTTTGCTTCTTTTGCAACGTCGGGCCGTGGAGTCCGATGACCGCGCAGCTGCAGGGCATTTGGACGCCGCCCGAACTACGCGGCCGGGGCCTTGCGACCGCCGCGCTGGGCGCTGTCTGCGACCGGTTGCTGGAACTCACGCCCTCGCTCTCACTGTACGTCAACGACTTCAACGAGAAAGCCATCGCGCTCTACGAACGCGCCGGCTTCGTGACCGTCGGCGAATTTCAGACGATTCTGTTTTGAGCTACCCTAGTCGCCGCGGTGCGTGATGCTGTCTTCGACGTTACGCACGCCGCCTTCGACGGCCCGCTCTGCGCCGGTGACGAGATTGACGATCCAGCGGACCGTCGCGACGACGCCGATGATCGCGAACACGAAGATGATGAAGAACGCCCAAGCGGCGGTCTCGGCCATGTGGATGAGCGTGTGTTCCATAGCGACGAACCGCTTGGCGGTCGCGGCGTCTAGACCTGCCGGCCCTCGAGCGTCAGGGTTCGAAAAGCATCCGGCGGCGGTATTGCGACGGCGATTGTCCCATGACGTCTTTGAACGCGCGCGAAAACGTGCAGCAGCTCTGATAGCCGGTTTGCGTTGCGAGCGTGGAGATCGCACCGTCGCGGCGTTCGAGGTGCGTGAGCGCGTATTCGATCCGTAGCGTTTTTACCAGCGTCGAGAACGTGATACCGACTTTTTCGGCAAAATAGCGCGAGAAGGCGCAGGTGGTCATTCCGGCGAGCGCAGCGACCGTTTCCAGGCGAATCGGTTCGCCGATGTGCTCGCGAACGTACTGCGCCGCGGCCAGCGTCCGCGGATAGTAGAGAATCCGCCGTTGCACGTCGTCGGCCAAAAGACGGGACTCAAAGGCTTGAACGGTATCGAGCACGCTGCAGCCTCCAATAGACGGGGTGGAGCTAGCCCATTTGGGCTAGTTCGGCTCTAGTCCTTTTGGGGAAGGCCAGGCGGGTCAGGCCCTGGGCGCTCGCCAATCCACTTGGCAATGCCACGCCGACCCGAGGCCGCTCAAGCGCCGTGGACCACCCGCGTGCGGGCGGCGTACGCCGCTGCGCGTTTTCGCGAGGCTGCCGCACTTTACGACCGTCATGCGGCCGGGACCGCCGAAATCCCAGCCGACGTGGTTTTCGTGCGGGCCCGGATCGCGCTCGACGCTGATCCCGCGAGCGCCGTCGACCTGCTGCTCGCGCATCGCGCCGGATTCGTCCAGAAGGCGGATCGGCTCACCGCCGAGCTGCTGCTCGGCTCGAGCTTCGCGCAGCTGCGCGAGTTTGCCGCCGCCGACGCGCACTTCGAGCGTGCCCGCACATTGCTGGATCGCCGTTCGCTCGTACAGTCGGCTGCCCTCGCCGCCGCGCGCGGACGCCGCTACATTTGTGAATCGCGTATCGGTGACGCGTGGCGCTGCTACGAATCGACGCTGGTCGACGTCCGGACCGAAGGCCAAATCGAGAGCGAGCGGCTCAAGGGTGAGATCCACCTTGCCGAGTCGCGCAGCGGTGAAGCCGCGGACTCGCTGTTGCGTCTGCTCGCGCTGATGCAGGGCAACATCGATGCGAAGCTGGCGCTCTGGTATCGCGCGGTCACGCAGTTGGCACATCTTGCTTGCGAACTTCCCGCTCCGGCGGCGGCAGCCGCCGCGGCGGACGCGCTCGCGGTTCGTCCGTCGTGGTCACCCGATTTTGCGGCCGACCGGTTTCAGGCGCTGCGCGCGCTGGCGTGGCGGAAGACGCTTGCCGGCGATCGGCTCGGATCGTTCCGGTACTTGCGCGAAGCCGGCGCCGTTGCCGAAGGGCTCGGAAGCGCGCCGCTGCGGGCCATCGTCTTACTCGATCGCGCTTTCTTCGCGCGCACGGCACACGAAGAACACTGGTGCGCAAACGAACTGGCGGCGGCGACCGATCTGCTGCGCGACGTCGACTGGGCGCGCGCCGGCGTTTTGGAACGCACGGCGCTTCCGCTCTTCGCCGAGGCGCTCGCGGCGAGCGATCCGGACGCGGCGGCCGCGGCGATCGCGCGCTATTTCACGCTCTCGCGTACGTTCGATCCGGTCGCGACCGCGGCGCGGGGCATGGTGCACTTTGCAAACGGACGCACGCGCGAGGCCGTGCGCGACTTGAGCGCCGCCTACGATGAGTTCGATCGCCTCGGCTCGGACTGGCGCGCCGGCAAAGCGGCGCTTGCGCTGGCGCACGCAACCGCACACGCACGCTGGCAATTGCTGGCGTTGGAGAAGTTGGAATTTTACGCGTCCTCCTGGCTCTACGAGCAGGCCGCGAGCCTGGCCGTGCCGCCGCAAAGCTCCGGGGGTTCGTCACTAACGCCGATGCAGGAGCGTGTCTTCAACATGATCTGCGAGGGGCTCTCGACCGACGCCATCGCTGCGCGCCTGGGCCGCAGCCGCTCGACGGTTCGCAATCATCTCAAGCTGATTTTTAAGGCGCTCGGCGTACGTTCTCGTTCGGCGCTGGTAGCCAAGGCGGCGCGCAGCGGCCGCTTCACCTAGCCGGTAACCCAAGGAGCGATCACCTCCATGCTCGGTGCCCATGTCGTCCTTCACCTCGGTCTGTGCCATGCGATGCTGAACTTGCCGCCGGAAACGGCGATTACGGCGCACGTCCGCGTGATCGACCGGATCGGGCGACCGCACCTCGATCAGAACATGAGCTTCCTGCGTAATTACGAGAACACCGGCGTCGTACAATTCGACGTTCCTTTCGGTCTGTATGCGCTGCAAGTAAGCGTTCCGCGATACGGCTGCTACGCTCAAGATTTCTTTTTCATCATCAACGGTCACGATCGCACGATGACCGAGCAGCTGACCGACGGCGCCCCGGCCGCAACATATCCCATGCTGATGGACGGAACCGCACCGGCCTCGTTCATCTACCTTTCGCCGACGTACGTGTTGTTCGACAAAGATACGCAGTGCAACAAGCCCGTGGGCGATCCGATTCAGGTACAAACCAAGATCGAGGACGATCAAGACTCGTTCTACGTCTGGATGTATCCGGACGCATCGCTGGTCGCGCGCGGGCAAGAAACGATTGCGATGCAAATCCAAACGCCGACCGGTGACTATCACTACGTGCGGATCAAAGCGCCGTTTCCGGTACCGTGGCACGGGTGGCCGATCAACATCCAGTTCACGCTGAACGAGGGCGCGATCGACTTCATCTCGACCCAGCCTACCGGCGTGCTGCTCTGTCCGAAGATCTACGAGACGTCCTCGGGTTAAGAGGGGTGTAGAACATGCTGCGGCACGTGACGACCTGGTTCATCGTTCTCGCATCACTCGGCGTCGTTGCGTTGGCGGCGTGCTCCGGGGGCGCCGCTCAGAACCCGACGACGAAAGCCTCGCCGGGAGCGACTCCGACGCCTTCGCCGGTGCCGACCGGGGCGGCGCTGAGCTGGCCGGTGTTCGGGCACGATCCCGCGCGCAGCGGTGTCGACGTCGGGGATACGACGCTCACGACAACAAACGTTTCTCAACTCGTGGAGAAGTGGCAAATTTCGTTTGGGAGCGGTAACGTGGCGGATTCCACGCCAATCTTGCTGGCGAACATCCAGATCGGCGGCACCGCGCAGCAGATGCTTTATCAAACCGACAAGAACGGCGAGACCTTCGCAATCGAAGCGCAGACCGGCAAAGTCATATGGACGTACACGACCAGCGGGCCGAATATTACCCAGTCGACGCCTGCGGCCGATCCGTCAGGTCAGGCAATCTACGTTCCCGGCGTCGATGGAAAAGTGCATAAGCTCGATGCGGCGACCGGCGCAGAAATGAGCGCGCCGGGATTCCCCGCCACGATCACGACGATTCCCAATACCGAAAAAGACGCTTCGGCACTCAACGTCGCAAACGGCTACCTGTATGCAACGACGTCGGGATACTATGGCGACACGCCATATTACGACGGTCACGTCGTGAGCGTGAACCTCTCGACCGGCGCAACCAGCGTGTTCAACTCGCTGTGCAGTTCGCAGACCACGCTGCCGACAGACTCGTCCTGTCCGAATAGCGACTCGGGCATTTGGGCACGCGGCGGTGCGGTGGTCGATCCGTATCCGTCGATGAACGGCGACGTCTACGTCGCGACCGGCAACGGCTTGTACGACGGCAGCGACAACTACGGCGACTCCGTGATCGCGCTCACGGCCAACCTCTCGATGATCGGCAGTTACACGCCAACCACGTACGCAAGCTTACAGAATGGCGATATCGACCTCGGCTCGACCTCGCCAACCTTGCTCCCCGTTCAGAGTACGAGCACGACGCCGCTGATGCTCGTACAGGGCGGAAAAGACTCGACCCTGCGCTTGCTGAATCGTTCGCCGCTTCCCGGCGTCGGCGGTGAGTTGCAAGAGATCGATTTACCGGATCGATTGTACGCAACCCCCGCGGTCTGGACCAATCCGGCGGGCGTGACGTATATCTTCTTCGGATTGCCGAATCAGATCGATGCGTACGAGCTAGAGACGAACGGGGCCGGCGCGAGCAGCCTCGTGGAAGCATGGAGCGCGTCAGACGGGTCCACGAGCGGCGAGGGAACCTCGCCGGTGGTCAGCAACGGCATCGTCTTCGTCGCGATGGATAACGCCATCTATGCGCTCTCGGCGCAAACCGGAAACGAGTTATGGAGCAGCGCGAGCACCGCTCATTCGATCGGGCCCGTGCACTGGCAGAGTCCGATCGTCGTAAACGGCTGGGTCTACTGCTCGGACCAGAACGGGAATCTGACGGCATACGGCTTGCCGTGACGCATCACGGACACGTGCGTCCTCCGAGAATGACCTTCGAGAATTGCGGCTGAGCGGTGATCGGGAAGGGCTGCGCACCACCGCCGGCAACGCGCACGCAATCGTAGGATAAGAGATAGGCCATGACGTTCGCGTACTCGCTCGGTTTCAACGAGCCGGGCGCGGTGAGGGGCATCTGGGTCGTCACGATCGTCCGAACCTGCGTCAGGTTCAAATGCGATCTCGCGAAGCTCGCGCCCGTCAGCGCCGGCGCTGAAATTCCCTGAAGATGCACGCCATGGCACGTTGAGCACCGCGCCTGGTAGAGCGTCTTGCCTGCTGCCACCTGTGCCGGCGTGTACGGCGCCGAACCGGTCGAAGGCAACGCGCTCGAGGTGCTCGTCGCTGCAAGTACCACCTGCCCGGCCGAGCTATTCGCGATCGGTGAAGGAACGGGGCCGAGACGGTACGCCGTCACGAAGCTGCTTTTTGCAACCGGAGCGTTGGGCGTCTGCTGCGCGCCGGCCGAGCCGCTCACCACGGTGATATACTCGTTGCCGCCGACGCTGTAGGCACTGATCGGCGCCACGATCGAAGCGCCGGTGTTCGTTTTCCAGAGCTGCTTACCGTTCTTCGGATCGAAGGCATAGAGATTACCGCTGAGGTCGCTGGTGAACACCAATCCGCTACGCGTGACGAGCGCGCCGCCTTGCGCCGCGTATGGAAGACGCGCGATCCATACGATCTTTCCCGTCGCAATGTCGACGGCGGTGAGCCTTCCGGTTGCATCTTGCCGTTTCGGAAGCGGTCCGCCCTCGTACGGCTGGCCGGGAACGTACACCGGATCGGTGCTCGTAATCTTCCAAATGCCGCATTCGACGGTGTTCGGAACAAGCACGTAATTCGTGCCCGGATCGTAAGCGAATCCATTGAACTCGAGTCCGCCGCCGTGATTCGGACAGGCCGGCGTTCCCTTCAGTGAAGGCGCCGTCGTGTTGAGGCCCGTCTGATCGTCGACGGGAAAGCGATAGATGACCTTACCGTCGGTACGATCCAAAACCGCAAAGTCTCCGCCTTTGTCGCCGATGGCAAGGAGCTGCCGCATCGTTCCTGCGACCTTGCCGTCGAAGAGAATAGGCGGCATGGCCGGATCCGCGTCGTGCGTGTCGTTGTGGAGCAGCTGATAGTACCATTTCATCCGCGGCTTCGGCCCGCTGATGTCGAGCGCAACGACCGAGTCGGTATAAAGATTCAATCCCTTCCGGTAGGTATCGACCATGTCGGGGCCCGGGTTGCCCGGTGCGACGTAGAGCGTGTTCGTTTCCGGATCGATCGTGAGTCCGCCCCACACGGCGCCTCCGCCGTGTTCCCACGACGTTCCGGGCCACGTGTTGTGTCCCGGCTCGCCCGGAAATGGAATGCTATGCCAGTCCCACAACCGATGGCCGTCGCTCGTACTGAACGCCTGAACGTGACCGATGCCTCCGGTATCGCCCGCAGAATTGCCAAGAATGATTTCGTTCTTGTAAACGTACGCGGCCATGTGGAACCACGAATTCGCGGTCGAGGTGTACCGGTCGTTCGGGCAGCCGTTCACGTCCCACAATTGTTTTCCGGTGGTCGCGTCGATGGCGATGACGCGGCAGTCCTGCGTCGCAAGAAAGATCTTGCCGTCCTCGATGCCGACGCCTTGATTCACCGCGAAGGTCAACGTATAAGCGGGCGTGTACGGAAATTCCCACTCGAGTTTGCCGGTGGCGGCGTCGAGCGCGAGCACGCTTTCGTGGGGAGTCGACAGATACATCGTGCCGTGCCAGATGATCGGCGAGGTCTCTTGCTGACCGTTATCGGCGATCAGCGTCGACCAGGCTTTCGTCAGCGTACCAACGTTTTCGGGTGTAATCTGGGTTAGGCCGCTGTAGCGGTTGTTGGCATAATCCTTGCCCGGGAGGATCCAATCGTTGTCGTCGGCGGCCGCGTTGACCAGCGCACGCGCGTTCGGGAAGCTCGCGCCGCCGGAACCGCCGTTGCATGACGCGAGCGTCAAGACGAGTACCGCCGTCACCACCTGCGAGATACGCTTCATTCGATTCTCCCGACGCTGCGAGTTCGTGCCTCAGTCTAGCATCGCGGCGACGACGTGTCTGTTAATAAGGGCTTGGCAGACAACCCCACGCATCGCGGCTACTGTGATCCGGTGATACCCGGACCGAGGAGCGCTCTTACATCTATCGCGTTGCTAGTCGCTCTTGTGCTCGCGTCTTCGGGCTCTGCTCCGGCGCAGCAAGCTCCGGCGCAACAACCGCCGGTGAAGCAGGATCGCACCATCCTCGACATCATCGGGTCGTACAATACGATGGCGGGAACTGACTCCGGCGTTGGCTCGCCCGCCGATCCGAGGACAAACGACCTGCGTTTGAGCGGGAGAATAACGCAGCTCGTCGGCAGCCGTTTACAATTCTACTATTTCTACGATAACGGCGGGTACGACAGCACTCTTGGGCGCGTTTCCAACGCGACGGGCGAGTACATCTACCCGAACCCGAGCAGACAAAATTCCATCGAAATCGGCGCTCGTTACACCACGAGCAGCCGCACGTATCTTCAAACGGCGTATTTCTACCGGTGGCAAGTGTGCTGCCCGGCGTCCGGCGCCGCAAGCAATCTCGCCCCGACGAATACCGAGCGCCTCTACTATCTGGAGGCGGGTTATCATACCTCGCCGCTTTGGCATACGGGCATCGTCGCGGGCTATGCGGTGCATGGCGTCTTGGATCCCTATCATCTGACGACGCCGGCGTATCTCGCTGCGTTGCATCTCGGCCTCTCCGATAAAGAGCGCTCCATCACCGGCCTGTATCAAATCCTATCGCTCTCGACGCCGCTCGGCCATGCGGAAAAACTCAACGCGTTCGGAAGCTACTTGTTCGGGGCGGTCGACTATTTCGATAATAGCTACGCGCCGTACTATTACAATGCTTTCGTTTACGGCCTCGACTACCGCTTCACCAAGCGCTTCACGCTGACGTCCGAGATCAACATCTTTACGCAAGATCATCTGGTCGGCGAGCCCTTCGTCTACCCCAATGCCATTCACCGATCCATCTTCATCGTGAGCGGCGATTACACGCTCCCGCTGTAGCACCTTGGAGGCCCACACGTAGTTCGTCATGGGGAAACTATTGGGTGAGGCGTTACTCGGTTTCGCAGCGGAGCACTATCGGATCGGTCCTGCGCCGGACGAGATCATCCTCCACTACATTATCGCGTCGGGCACGATCGACGGAGCACGTCTTCGGCTTTCCGCTATTCCGAGCTGCGGCGCGGAATGGAACAGGGTCGGAGGAGACGGTGTGATGGCGTTCGAGTCACGCGGGGTTCTTCAGAGTCCATCCGGCGATCTCGTCTGCGCCAGCTTCTCCGGTATCTACGACCTGGGAGACGACGGCTACGTTGACGCTCTGGGCGATGCCCTCACGTCGAAGGTCGTCGCCGAGGCCGTGATCCGGTTTCAGACGGGGTCCAAGATCTACCGGTGGCTCAACCGCGAGTTGTTCGTTGGACGCGGTCAGCGCGATTTTGCGGCTCGAACATTGCGGCTACGGATCTTTTCGGTGGACGATTAACCCGGCGCGTCGGCCAGAGCGAGCGATGTTAGATCGGCGACTGCACTCAGCATTGCAAGATCGACTCTCGAGGGTTGCTGCCCCTCGTAAATTGCTTCGAGGCGAGCGACGAACCCGTTCCGAGAGTGGACGGCGGCCATAAACACGTGCTCGAGCGCCGGCCACTTTACGCGCTCCAGGCCCCGAGAAAAGTGCAAAGCCAACCCGGTGCTCATCGTTGCTTTGGATCGCGCGAGCACGTGGCCCGGATGCTTCAGCGTTCCAATCAAGTGAAGCTCATCGCGCAGGGCAGGCGGCCAATTCGCCACGATGTATGAGCTGATTTCCAGCGTCGATCGGATTGCAGCGGTATGACCGGTTCGCTGAATCTCCCACATGCCCGGACCGGTATGAGTCGCACTAACCAGGGAGCTCGCCGGCAATTTTCTCGCGCAATGCTCGCGTACGAGCGTCAATGCCTCCTCCGCCGTTGTCGCCGCCCAAAGACGTCGCGAGAGCGACCGAAGCGAGGTAAAGGCCTCGAGAACGGCGTGCGATTGCGGTTGAAGACATGGCAATACCGCGAGCTCGACGATTGCGAGCGAAAAGAGATAGGCTTTCTCTTCGTCAGTCAATCGCAGCGCCGATGCAACGCGGTCGAGCACGCGCGGGGAAACGCGGATATCGGATCCCGTTTCAAGTTGCGTATACCAAGCCGGCGTGATGCCGGCGAGCTCGGCCACTTCTTCCCTACGCAAGCCGGGAACCCGGCGGCGCCCGACCGAGGGGAGACCGACGTCGTGCGGACTCAAACGGGCCCGGCAGCCCATGAGAAATTCGCGCAGCGCAGCTCTTCTGCGGCCTTCGCTGCTTACGGCATTTGATTTAAGAGCCACGCTCGGCCTGACGATCGGCATGTGAAGCGCCCCACTGACACTCGATGGAACCGCTTTCGGCAGCCGAGGTTTACGGCCTCGCGCACCAACGGACGGGTAGCCAGCCGCCCCGCGCTATGCACTCTACTGCCACTAGGGGGTATACGGTCTGCGTGGCAGGGCTCTCTCTCGTGCCATATCTTTTTTCTGTGTCGTTCAGCGCCTTGGGCGCATCAAGAACGTTGAGGGAATGGCCCCATGTCTCACATCGATGCCTACGATCAACTATTTGCGCAGCCAAAGCCGACTGAAGTTCCTCGACCACGACGCCGTCCGTCGTCACAGTTGACGATTCTGCTGCGGCATTTTCGGTGGAGGATCGATCCGAAGATCGCAGCGCTGGGCCCGTACCGGCGTCTGCCGTCTCGGCGTGGAAAGCCGGTGACGCAGGAAGAGCTTGCCGAGTATCTCGGCGTGAGCCGTACGTGGTACGGTCTGCTCGAATCGAAGAAGCCGGTTCGCGCCTCCCTTGTCCTGCTCGATCGTCTTTCTGCGGCATTGATGCTTACGCGCGAAGAACGCGCAAAGCTCTTTGCTTCAGCTCTTCCGGAACTGGATTTTCCCTTCGCACGCTAACGCGCGTCTCGCCGAACCACCTTTGGATCGCGCCCAGCATTCAGCCTGACAACTACGTAGCGGACGAGTTCGCGATCGATTCCAAATCTGAAGAAGGCGAATCGATGGAATCCAACGGCAAGCGCCCGTGACGTGAGCCGGTCGCTCCACGCAGCTATTTTGTGGCTCGGAATGCCGGCGCCATCATATCCTGCTCGCCGCCTGTGATACCAAGTTTCGCTGCGGTTTCGCGCCAGCCAGCGACCGTCTCGTACATTCGTTTAATGGTCGCATCCGGATCCCGGACGCGAAAATATGGTGCGACGGATCGCGCGAGGTCGAGATCGAGCGCGTTGTCGCTATCGTCGATATCGAGTGCTAATCCAAGCGAATCGGGATTCGGATTCATATCATAGGCTGGAGAGAGTCTCCATCCATTCGGCGTTAGCAAGAAACCGTGATTGCGTAGATGATCGTCGGTATTCGAGACCATGATGTTGAAGACGATTCGCGTCCATAGTTCTAAAAGGTCATCGCCGGCTTCCGCCCCCTGTGAAGCAAGGACATCTGCGATCTCAAGATAGCTCGCGTTCTCACCATCGACATGTCCGGTCAACGTCATCGCCGAGGCAAAATGGATACGCGCACCAGTTTCACTTCGGTCGAAGCGCCGTATCAGAAACGTGTGCGCGCTACCGCCGAAACGGCGGGCCTGCGCAACCGGCACGCGGATACCGCATCGAGAAGCCAATTCATGCAGGACGTACTCCCAGGCGCCGGCATCATAGCGATCGTTCACGCTCGGGAACTTCGCGATCCAGAGACTGCCATCAGTATCGCTCACCGACGCCTTCGGGCGCGCTCCGCCGAGCGATGCACCGGGTGCGAGCAAGATGCGCAGTTGTTCGTCAAGGCCCGGGTTGTCGTCCGTGTCGCTTTCGAACGCGCGGCTCGCCGCTTCGAGTTCGCGAATGCGTACGAACGGCGGCGCCGCCGTCGGGAGGTCGGCGGCAAGAAAAGCACCCGCATCGTCGAGTTTGAAACGCAGCGCCCCCAACCGAAATGTGTCATGAACACCGAGCAGGTAGTCCGATTCGTTCAGCCGCGCGTTGGTCGGCAGATCGCCTGCGCGCTTGCGGCGTGCAAAACTGCGGTCGATCAAACGCCGTCCCCAGCGGTCGGGGCTCGCGTCGGCAAACATTCCAAACTGTGTGCGCCCATTGCGCGGATACTGCGGCCCGGCAAAAAGGCTGATATCCGGATCGAGCTGCTGCCGCGCGAGCTGGGGGTCACCGAGCGCATCTTTTGAAAGTGCAAATTCGAAGATCTCACCGGTTCGGCCGGCGCGTGCGTCGAGCAATCCGAGTTGCATCGGCTCCCGGTCGTGCAGCCAATCGGCGTAAACGCCAATGCGATGGTCGCTCACGCTTTCACGCGTTGACGGCGCTTCAAATTCGCGTCCTGAAGATCGCGCCCGATAGGATCGGTGGCAGCGACGGCGTCGAGGTCAGCGTCGAGTCCGAGTACGTGGAGGACCGCGGTGTAGGCGCCGATCGTCGCGCCCGGACGGCCCTGCTCGATCCCGCGTAACGTCATGAGCGACATGCCGGCGCGCTCCGCGACGAGGGCCGCAGGAAGCCCACGGCGGCGGCGGGCGCTACGAATACGCTCCCCAAGCTGATGCAAGCGGCGCTGGACACGGGGGAGCAGAGGTGCGGTGGTCCTGGCCATAGACAATATTCTAGCTCTTAGCGTCTTTAATGTCTAGAATACTAGCACTTTACTGGTTCAGAGGGCGCGCGCGCACTCGCCCACAGGTTCGCACTGCTAGGCGCGATTGGCGCGCTGGAGGATTGGCAGGTTGGCGGGAGCGTGTAGGAATCGAACCTACCAGCCGCGTTGCGGCGGCCTCAGCGATTTTGAAGACCGTGCGAGCCACCAGACTCGTACGCTCCCACGATACGATGGTTTGGTTCGGACGCGCTTACCACATGAGCTTGAAGTGTTCGCCGGTGTAGGTCTTCATATAGTCTAGGCGGACCGACATCATGTGGCTCTTACGGGTGCGGAAATCAAAGCCGGTGCGCAGATCCTTTGACCGGTCCCTTTCGAGCCACCTGCCGGACTGAAAGACCCTCACACGTAGTTTTGCTGTACTTCGGCGGCGGTCCGAACGAAGTTCTCGAACTCGCGAAGCGGCAGCGGCCGACTGATTTGGAAGCCTTGGAGACGGTCGCACCCGAGCGCCGTCAGCACTTCACGTTGATGAAGCGTTTCGACGCCTTCGGCGGTGACCGACAACCGGAGTTTGTGCGCGATCGAAATGATCGATTCTGCCAGCGAGCGGTCTATGTCTCGTTCGATGCCTTCCACAAACGTTTGATCGATCTTGAGCGTATCGAGCGGCAGCCGCTTGAGGTAAGAAAACGAACTGTAGCCCGTTCCGAAATCATCGACGGCGATGCGAATGCCCATGCGCTTGATGCGCTCGAGCACGCTGATATCCGCTTCCGCGTTGGGCACGAGCGCCGACTCGGTGATTTCGATTTCCAAGAGCGAGGGGTCGGCGTCGTTGTCTCGCAGCACGCTCGCCATCATTTCCACGAATTCGGGATGACTCAATTGGCGCGACGAAATATTCACCGCGATCGAGAGCGGCCGGCCCTCGATTCGCCACCGCATCGCCTGCCGCACCGCCGTCTCGATAACCCACTTGCCAATCGGCGCGATCGCTCCGGTTTCTTCGGCAATCGAGATGAAATCGGACGGGGGATGCATGCGCCCGTCGGGGCCGGTCAAGCGAAGCAACGCTTCCACCGCGACGATGCGGTTGCTCCGCGCGTCGACGATCGGTTGGTATTGCAAGGTCAAACTGTCGGAACTCACCGCCGACTGCAGGTGATTCTGAATGTTATGGCGGCGCGCCGCGCCCTCATGCATGTGTGGGGCGAACACGGCGTATGGCGGAACCGATTTCTCCTTCGCGACGTACATCGCGGTGTCGGCGCTCCGGATGAGCACTTCGGGATCGGTGCCGTGCGCGGGATACAACGCGACCCCGATGCTGGCCGCCACGGAAAACTCGTAGGCATTGACGTAGAACGGCGCCGAAAGCCCATGGATCGCACGCTTGCACATTCTTTCCACGAACGCTTCGTTCTCGATCGATTGCATAACGGCCACGAACTCATCACCGCCCCACCGGGCGACGAGTGTATTCTCGGGCAGGAGCAAGCGAATGCGATCGGCGACGGCTTTCAACAGCAGATCGCCGACCGAATGACCGAGCGTGTCGTTGACGTCTTTGAACCGGTTGAGGTCGAGAAAAAGAACGGCGCAAATGTGTCCCTCGCGCTTCGCGCGCTCCAACGCGTCGATGAGCGCTTCCCGCATCGTTGCCCGATTCGGCAAGCCCGTGAGCTGGTCGTAGCGCGCAAGGCGTTCGAGCGATAGTTCCGCCTCCTTGCGCGCGGTAACGTCCATGACCGTGCCGAGCCGGCGGACGGCTCTTCCGGCGGAGTCATATTCGTGCTTCCCGTGCAACTGGACCCACCGCGTGCTTCCGTCGAGTAGTTCGATACGATGGTCCACCGTGAACTCTTCACCCGTTGACTGCGCGCGCTCGAGGTCGATGTCGACGCGGCCGCGATCCTCGAGAGGAATCGCACGCCGGTACAATTCGGCAAGAGCGGAATTCGGCGTGCCCGGCGGAAGTCCAAAGATGCGCAGAACCTCGGCGGAACACTCGATGCTGCCGCTTTGCACCGTCTGCGTCCATTTTCCCAAATGCGTGATCGCGTGGGCCTCTTCCAAGTCGGCCATGGCCTGCTCTGCGGCAAGCTGATTCAGAATCGCGGTGCGTTGACTGCGAATGTGCAGCGAGGCCGGGATGAACGCCAGCGCGTACGCGGTTGCGTACACGACGAGCGTCGTAAAATTGTCGGGCGTCCAAAACAGACCGCGAAACGCCGAATAGCCCGCCATGAAGATGAATCCGCTCGCCATCGCCGCCGCGAGCGCGCGCGAATCGTAAAATGCGTTTTGCGCGCCGATAATGACCAGCAACCCGGAAGCAATATACAGGTTCTGGTCGCCGCTGTTGACGACCAGCGCCGCGACGACGCAAAGCGCGAGCACGCCTTGGACGAATTGCAACACGGAAGCATAGCGCCGCGCCGCCGGAGCGAAGAGGAGCAGGCCGGCGACGACGATCGAACAGCCGGTACACACAAAGCGCAGGGGAAGCGAATCCGGCGGCAGGCCCGGCAGAACCGCGAGCACGTAGTGAAACGCCGGTAGAAGCACGCCGATGAGAGCGCTGTATAACAGCGCCGTGTTGTAGCTATTTCGCTGGAGCCACAGCTTGTAAGCGTGCACACTATCTCATCGGCACCGGCAGTCCGCCGTCCGAAGTACCGTCGGCGCGGTCACGCGCCGCCTGTCAAAAAGTTTACAATACGAGGAAGACTATTGCCCGACCACGAGCGGGTAGTCGATTGTCTTTCCGTCGTACGTGATGTGGATCGTCCAGGATCCGGAAATCGAGAACTCGACGCGCCCTTTGAAGATATCGGGGTCGGAGGTCGGCTTGAACGTCACGTGGGGCGATCGCATCGGCCTGTCTCCCACGGCCATGGTCGCGACCGCGGTCACGCTTTTTGGCGGCGTTCCTGAAAATTTAATGGTAACATCCGCATAGTCGCTTGGATGCGGCGGGCCAATCGTGATCACCGGTTGATCGTTCGGCGTCGGGGTAGCCGTTGGATTCGTGATCGGCGCACCGCAGACTGCGGCGCTCACGTAAAAAACGAACGCAGCCGCTCCGGCGGCCGCCGCGATCCATCGTGCGAAGTTGCGCATGTAGGCTTCTTCGCGTAAAGGGCCGGAAAATACCGCAGGATGACTGCAGTCCCCGCATAAGCAGGCTAGCGGGATCATGATGTTTTTCGAAGCCGAAGCGACCGGCGACGGGGGGCTGCTCCAGCGGCTGCTCGGCATTACCTATGAGATTTTGCACGCGCAGGAGATCGCGCCGGCGCTGGAATCGATCGCTCGCGCGGTTGCCGAACTCTTCGGATTCAAGTACGTCACGATCGTCGCCGCCGACGCCCCCGGCGGCGAACTTCACCGGCGCGTGCTGCTCGGCTTCCCCGAAGAGGTCATCCGCGAACGTCTCGGCGAGCACATCGATCGCAAATCCGTTTTGGAGATTCTTCCGCCCGAATCGGAAGTGCTGCCGTATTGCTTCTATAATCCCGCCGAACGCGAGATCTACTGGAAGCAGAGCATCTACACCGGTTATCGCCCGCTCAACGAACCGCGCCTGTCTCCCGACGCGTGGCACGAGCGCGATACGCTCACCCTGGTCCTACCCGATCGCGATGGGAACATGCTGGGCTATCTCTCCGCCGACGCGCCGCTCGATGGGAAGGTTCCGTCGATCGAAACGCTGCGCCGCATGCAGCTCTTTACCAATCTCGTCGGACTCGCGCTCGCAAACGCGCGCGCCCACCGCGCCGAGCTCGAACAACGCCTGGATCTGGAAGAGAGCGCGCGACTGCAAAACGAGTTCTTCGGCATGGTCTCCCACGAGGTTCGCTCGCCGCTCGCCGCAATCCGAGGCGCGACCGCGCTGTTGCAGACCCACTTCGAAACGCTCGGACTCGAGCGGCGGCAAGAATTGCTCGGCGTGCTCTCCAGCTCGACCGGCCGCCTTTCATCGATCTTCGAAGATTTTCTGCTGCTCTCGCGGATGGACGCGGGGCATCTCTCGCTGCGCATCGAGCGCATCACCCCGATCGCGATCATCGAAGAATCGGTGGCGCGCATGCGCAGCGAATATCCCGAACGCTCGTTCAATGCGGCCTATCTCGAACCGGTGCCGCCGATGTTGGGCGATGAGGGACGCGCGGTTCAGATACTGACCAATTTGCTTTCGAACGCGGTGAAGTACAGTTACCCCACCAGCCCGATCCACATCGACCTCAAACCCGGAGAGGATCACGTGCGCATCTCCGTCATCAACGAGGGGCCGGGCATCACGAAGGAAGATCGAGCCAAGGTCTTCACGCGGTTCGGACGCGTTTCATCCGGCGAGGGCTCGACGGGCCTGGGCCTCTACATCTGCCGCGAGCTGGTAGAAATGATGCACGGGCAGATCGGTTTCGAAAGCGAGCCCAACCACCGCACGTCGTTCTGGTTCAGCCTGCCGCGACCATAGCGAAAGCAAGCTCGGAGGGTTCCTTAACCTTAGAAGTAGCTTTATTTGCGCTTCTATGGTAGAACCGGGGGCGTGAAGACCCGTCCGGACATCCGCAACGTCGCCATCATCGCCCATGTCGACCACGGCAAAACCACACTCGTCGACGCCATGCTCAAGCAAAGCGGCGTTTTTCGTGAGGGCCAGCACGTGGAGACGCGGGTCATGGATTCCAACCCGCTCGAGCGGGAGCGCGGGATCACGATCTTGGCCAAAAACACCGCCGTACGCCACGGTGACGTGAAGTTCAACATCGTCGATACGCCCGGCCACGCCGATTTCGGCGGGGAGGTCGAACGCGTGCTGCAGATGGTGCAGGGCGTGCTGCTGCTGGTCGACGCGGCCGAGGGCGTGATGCCGCAGACGCGCTTCGTCTTACGCAAGGCGCTCGAACTCGACCTGAAGGCGCTGGTCGCGATCAACAAGATCGACCGCAAGGACGCACGGCCGACCGAGATCGTCAATGAAGTCTTCGATCTCTTCATCGAATTGGGTGCGAGCGACGAACAGGCCGACTTTCCGGTCGTCTTTACCAACGGCAAAGCCGGCATCGCGAAGCGAACGCTGGAAGACGACTCGAACGACCTCGAGCCGCTCTTCGAGATCATCAAGGCCCACGTTCCCGAGGCGCCGGCCGAGGACGGTCCCTTTCAACTCTTGATCTCCGCGATCGACCACAACAAGTACGTGGGCCGGATCGGCATCGGCCGGGTTTTCCGGGGCAGCTCAAAGGTGAACGCCCCGATCTCGAAAGTCGACCGCGAAGGAAAGGTCATGGGCGGCTTGCGCTTGACGACCCTGCTGACGTTCGCCGGCCTCGAACGCGTCGAGGTGGAGGAAGCTTCGGCCGGCGACATCGTGTGCGTTTCCGGGATCGAGGAGCTGAACATCGGCGACACGATCGCCGACGCGCAATCGCCCGAAGGCATCCATGCGGTCGCCGTGGATGAACCGACCGTTTCGATGTTCTTTTCGGTCAACAACTCGCCGTTTGCCGGCAAAGAAGGAAAGTTTTTGACCTCGCGGCAGATTCGCGAGCGTTTGACGCGCGAACTCGAATCGAACGTCGCGCTGCGCGTTGCCGACACCGACTCGGCCGATACGTTCGAAGTACGCGGCCGCGGCGAGCTGCATCTTTCGATCTTGATCGAAACGATGCGGCGCGAAGGCTACGAGTTGGCCGTTTCCAAACCGCAGGTCATCCTCACCGAGCGCGACGGCAAGCAGTGGGAGCCGGTCGAGTACGTCGTCGTCGACGTTGCCGAAGAGTATGCGGGGGCGGTGATCGAGTCGCTCGGCCGCCGTAAAGCGATCATGTCGAACATGCTCAACGTCGGTGATTCGCGCCGGCTGGAGTACACGATGCCGACGCGCGCGATCTTCGGGCTGCGCGGCGAGCTGCTCACGCTCACCCGCGGCACGGCCGTCATGTCGCACACGTACTACGATCATCAAGAATGGCAAGGTGAATTGCCGGGGCGCAACGTGGGCGCGCTGGTCGCGACCGACACCGGCCGCGTAACGGGTTACGCGTTGATGGGCGTCGAGCAGCGCGGGCGCTTTTTCGTCGATCCGGGCACCGACGTGTACGAAGGCATGATCGTCGGCCGCGCCAACGACGACAAAGACGTCGGCCTCAACGTTGTGCGCGAGAAGAAACTGACCAACATGCGCGCGGCCGGCAGCGACGAGAACGTCAAGCTGCCGCCGGCCGAGGTGATGTCGCTCGAGCGCGCGATCGAATTCATCGAAGACGACGAACTCGTCGAGGTCACGCCGCAGTCGATTCGGCTGCGCAAGCGTATCCTCAACGAGTCTGACCGGCTCAAAGCACGCCGTCGCGAAAAGACGAGCGTTTGATGCTCCCGCCGGCGGTCGTCTTGACGCTCGCGCTGGCAACGCGGCCGTCGCAGCAAGCGGCTGCCTCGGAAACCTGCGAAATCACGCTCCCGGGTGGGCCCTCACCCAACATCTGGCCGTCTGATCCATCGCATGTACGAGAGCATGGAGGGGATCTGGACGATCGCGCTCGATGATCGCGGTCACCTCTTCGTATCGACTGGATGGCCCACGTACGTACGCGGCGCGACCGTCAATTCGCGCCCCTCACTTACGCTTTGATCGCTCCCCTTACGGTGCTTGATCGCTCGCGAAGAGCATCATGTTCCCGTTGAGGGTGAAGGCAATCGGTTGCCCGACCATGCCCTGCAACTGCGCGGCGGTCGCCGCGTTCACGGTGTAGTTCGTCAGCTTACCGGCCTTGTCGCGAAGGGTAGCCACGCCGTTGCGCACCGCTTGGAGCGTGGCCCACTCGGTGTTTTTTGCGACCTGCATCGTGCCCTTGACGACGCGGAAGGCGATCGCCTTCCCGATCGACGGCCGTAGTGCTGCGCTCTCGCCGGTGCTGAGATTATACGTCTGCGTCGCGCCGTTCGCGAAGCGCACCTTTGCGGTCCCGCCGCTGGTGCTCTCCAGCGTCGCTTGATGCGTCGTCACACCGGCCATGGAGTTGCTTTGGTCGGCGAACTGCGCTTGAATCGGCGGCCGCGCAGCGTTCGGCTGGATCTGTCCTTGCATTTGCGTCTGCGTTTGCGTTTGCGTTTGCGTCTGGGGTAGGATCTGCGGCGCGCTCGGAGCGTGCGGAACCGGTACGACTCCGCCGAGAACGCCGGCAAGAATAATTGCGAGTGCTGCCATGTGATTTAAGACCTCCGACGGTGCTCGTGCCCGATGTGTCGCGCACGTACACGCAGGAGCCGCTCGCTCACTAGGCGTGGACGGGCCGGCGTTCGGGCACCTCGCCGCGCGTGACCGGCACGGGAGGGGCTGGGGCAGGCACGGGCGTGGGGAGGATGGGGCGGCGGATCATCAGCAGCGGCAGCAACGTCGTCGCGATCGTGGCCAGTGCGAAGAATTGTGTCGTCGACATGGCGGCGAGATTCGCCGCCTGCTCGTTGGCAATGCCGTTGAGCGTGAGGAGTGCCTGCGACCCGTGCGCCGCAATTGCCGACGCGATCTCCGGGCGGCCGAGGTTGATCGAGCTTGCGATGCCGCTCAGCGCCTGCGCGAAGTTTTGGTCGAGGAGCGTCGCCGCATAGGCCGATCCCACCGATGCGCCGATCTGCTGCATCAAACGCACGAGCGCAAGCGCCGGCGGCACGATGGCGTGCTCGATTCCCGCAAGCAGTACGACGTTGACCGGTACGAACACGAAAGCTAGACCGATACCGCCCAGCGCCTGCGTGATCACGAAATTACCGAACGCGGCATTGGTGGCCATATCGAAGGTTTGCAGCCAGGTCGTGATGCCCATGAAGAAGATTCCGGCGGCGGCGACGATTCGCAGATCCCATTTCTGCTGCGAGACGACCCAGGTCGTCATCGGATAGAGAATCGCGAGCATTCCCGCACGCACCATCAACAGATAACCGGCCATCGTCGTCGTGAAGCCGAGCGACTCTTGCACGTATTGCGGCTGGATGAAGATCAACGCGTACATCGTCGCGCCGATCGCGAACATGACGACCGAGCTCGACCAGACGTTGCGATCGCGAAAGACGCGCAACGCAACGGCCGGATGCTTCGTTCCCCACAGCTCCCAGGCCACGAACGCCGCGAGTGCGATCACCGAGACGACGCAACACGTCAGTATCGTCGAATCGCCGAGCCAGCCGTTTCGCTCACCTTCGTCGAGCACGTACTGCATCGTCGCCAAGCCGACGGCGAGCAAACCCATGCCGATCCCGTCGATGGGGATGCGTTTGGGCGCTTGCGGGTCGCGCACGAACATCAGCACCAGCAGCGTCGCAAAGATGCCCGGCAGCACGTTCACGAAAAACACCCAGCGCCAGCTGAGATCGTCGGTGAGAATGCCTCCGAGGGTCGGGCCGATCGTCGGGCCGATGACGATCGCGAGCGCGAAGAGGGATTGGCTCTTGCCCAGCTCCTGCGGCGGGAACGTGTCGCGAATGATCTGTTGAGCCGGCACCATCAAGCCGCCGCCGAACGCGCCTTGGACAAAGCGAAGCAGGATCTCGGTATTCGTATCGTTCGCGAGCCCGCACAAGATCGAGACGGCGGTGAACCCGGCGATCGAGATCGCGAAATAGCGTTTGCGGCCGAAGATCGATTGAAGCCACGGCGTCAGCGGGATCACGATCACGTTGGCGATGATATAGGCAGTGATAAACCACGCGCCCTCATCGGTCGAAGCGCCGAGCGCGCCGTCGATGGTCGGCAACGCGACGTTGACGATCGTCGTATCCGCGAGCTGCATCAGGGCTGCGAGCATGACGGCAGCTACGACGAACGCACGGCGTGCGCCGTATTCGACCACGGTAGTCACGGAAAGTTCCTTTGTGTGGTTAGCGGTTAGGCGATGGCCAGGTCGCGCTGCGGCGCCAGCAGATCCGCATTTTCATCGGCGATCTGCCGGAAGAAGCGCCAGGCGACGCGTTCGGTTTCACCTAGGCCCAGGAGCTGCTCGACCGTCTGCCCATGTCCGGCGAGCTGGGCTGCGGCTTGCACGAGGCGCGACCACGGCGAGGAATCGCCGGAGTCGAGCGCCTGGCGGTAGGCCGCGGTGACCTCCTGGGCCTCGCTTTGAAAGGAAGCCGAAAGGCTGGCCAGAGCCTGAGCGTGGCTGCGAAGGGTATTGAAGGACCGCCGGGCGTCTTGGGTAGCGCTAGACGGCTCCTGCTCGTCTATAGTAAAATACATCTTGTACCGTAGAATAGTACAAAGGATGTTTTACTGTCAAGCATGAGCCCCGAAATTTCCGAAACCCTCCAAGCCCCTCGCGCCCACTGGTATCCCGAGCGCGAGGACATCACCATTTACGGAATCCTGGCGGCACTCAGCGACCCCACGCGGTTGACGATCGTCCGGCAGCTGTCCGCGCGCGAAGAACAGTGTCCGTTCGAGTTCCTCGACCTCGCCTCGAAGCAAAACCTCAGCCATCACTTCAAAGTCTTGCGCGAAGCCGGACTGATCATGGCGCGCTACGAGGGACGGCAGAAGTTCATCTGGCTGCGCCGTGACATCCTCGACGACATGTTCCCGGGGCTCCTCGACGGCGTGCTGAACGCCGTCGAAAACGCGTAGCCGGAACTTTTTCGCTACAGCGAGGTCACACCCACGGCCGCAACGAGGTGCCGCCTGCCATCGAAGATCAGCGTCAAGACTTGTTCTTGCGCGACTGCGTCGGTCACCGAAACGGCGATCATGCCGCAGCGCGTCATTCGATACGCCGGCGGTACCGAATCGAGAACGGGTGCGAATCGGTAGGCGATCGATTTGGCGATGGCATCGGCCGCGCCGCTGCGCGCGACCTCGACCGGGGCAGCCGAGCCGAGCGGCATGTATCCGATGATCCACTGCTCGTAGTACTGGCCGCCGGCGACCCCCGCGCGTTCGTACCAGGCGATGCGGCCGGATCCGCGCGTCATGCGTAGGATCACGTCCTCCTGCGGGTTCGACCCGCGGTAATGGTACACGTCATCGGCTTGCGGCAACGACGCCAGCGCGGCCAGCAACGGCGCAACGCGATGATGCGCGAGCAGAAATACCCGCGGCACGGTCACGTTCCGGGCGTCGTCGCGCTCATGCGTGCGGAAGAGCCCCGCCGCAAGAAACGGAAAGCACCGCACGATCGGCTGGGCGCGAAACCACGGCTCGAGTGCGCGCAGTCCGCTCGTCCCCGCCGGCGAACCCGCGGCAGGCGCGGCAGCCAGAACGGCGGCCACCGCCAGCGCTACCGCACGCACGCGACTCTTACACCGTTGCCGGAACTTTGGTGGGTGCGGCGTTGAACGTGAGCTCGCCCGAGATGTCGTTGAATCCCACGTTCACCGTGTCGCCGTCCTTGATCTCGCCCGCGAGAATCTTGCGTCCGAGCGGCGTCTCCACTTCTTTCTGAAGCGTCCGCTTGAGCGGGCGCGCACCGTAATGCGGATCGTACCCGGCCTTGACCAGATGACGCTTCGCCGCCTCGTCGAGCGCGAGCGAGATGTGCCGCTCGGCAAGCCGTGCGCGCAAGCGCCCAAGCTGGATGTCGACGATCTGCATCAACTGATCCTCGGAGAGCGCATGGAAGACGATGACCTCGTCGACGCGATTGAGGAACTCCGGCCGGAAGTGCGCGCGCAGCTCTTCCATCACGGTCGCTCGCATGATCGCCTCGTCGGCACCGCCCCACGTCCCCTTGTAATCGAGGATACGATGGCTGCCGATGTTCGAGGTCATGATCACGATCGTGTTGCGGAAATCGACGGTGTGGCCTTGACCGTCGGTCAAACGGCCGTCGTCGAGAATCTGCAAGAAGACGTTGAATACGTCCGGGTGCGCTTTCTCGATCTCATCGAAGAGCACGACGCAATACGGACGGCGCCGGACCGCTTCGGTGAGCTGCCCGCCCTCGTCGTACCCGACGTAGCCCGGAGGCGCGCCGAGCATCCGCGCGACGCTATGCCTCTCGCCGTACTCCGACATATCGATACGCACGAGCGCGCGCTCGTCGTCGAAGAGATACTCGGCCAGTGCCCGCGCGAGTTCGGTCTTCCCAACGCCGGTCGGCCCGAGGAAGATGAACGAGCCGATCGGCCGATTCGGGTCGGAAAGACCCGAACGCGAGCGCAAGACCGCTTCGGCAACCGCCGTTACGGCTTCATCTTGCCCGATGACGCGTTTGTGCAGTTCCTCATCGAGATGAAGCAGCTTCTGCCGTTCGCCCTCGAGCAATTTGGAGACGGGAATCCCGGTCCAACGCGCGATCACCTCGGCGATGTCTTCTTCGTCGACCTCTTCTTTCGAAAGACGGCCGCCGTCCACGCTGCGCAGACGCGTCTCCTCGGCGGCAAGCTGCTTTTCGAGCTGCGCCAAGCGGCCGTACTTCAACTCCGCCACGCGATTGAGATCGTATTGGCGTTCGGCCTGTTCGATCTGCACCTTGGTCTCGGTGATCTGCTCGCGCAGCTCGCGCAAGCGAACGGACGCGTTCTTCTCCGCATCCCATTGCGTGCGTAGTTTCGCCTGCGACTCGCGCAGTTCGGCGAGCTCGCGTTCGAGCACGTCGAGGCGCGCACGGCTTGCGCTATCGCTTTCTTTGCGCAGCGCTTCGCGCTCGATCTCGAGCTGCATGATGCGGCGCGAAACCTCGTCGAGCTCTTGCGGCATCGAGTCGATCTCGGTGCGCAGCTTGGCCGCGGCCTCGTCGACCAGGTCGATCGCCTTGTCGGGAAGGAAGCGATCCGAGATGTAGCGGTTGCTCATCGTCGCCGCCGCGACCAACGCGCTGTCCTTGATCCGCACCCCGTGGTGGGTCTCGTATTTTTCGCGCAAACCACGCAGAATCGAAATCGTATCCTCGACGCTGGGCTGATCGACGAAGACCGGTTGGAACCGCCGTTCCAGCGCCGCGTCCTTTTCGATGTACCTCCGATACTCATCGAGTGTCGTCGCGCCGATCATGTGCAGCTCGCCGCGCGCCAGCATCGGTTTGAGCAGATTCCCCGCGTCCATCGAGCCTTCGGTCTTCCCCGCGCCGACGACGGTGTGCAGCTCGTCGACGAAGAGAATGATGCCGCCTTCGGAGGTGGCGACGTCCTTGAGTACGGCTTTGAGCCGCTCCTCGAACTCACCGCGATACTTTGCGCCGGCAATCAGTGCGCCCATGTCGAGCGACACGATGCGCTTGTTCTTCAATCCTTCGGGAACGTCGCCGCGCACGATGCGCTGCGCCAATCCTTCGACGATCGCGGTCTTGCCGACGCCGGGATCGCCGATCAGCACCGGGTTATTCTTGGTGCGGCGTGAGAGCACTTGAACGATGCGGCGAATCTCGTCGTCGCGGCCGATCACCGGATCGAGCTTTCCCCGCTCGGCCTCGAGCGTGAGATCACGCCCATAGCGTTCGAGCGATTTGTACGTGCCTTCCGGATCTTTCGAGGTCACACGTTGATTGCCGCGGACGTCGCGCAGCGCCGCGAGCAGTTTGTCTTTGGTCAGCCCGGCGTCGCGAAAGAGCTTACCGACCGTCCCGGTGGATTGCGCCATGGCGAGCAGTACGTGCTCGACCGAAACGTAGTCGTCTTGCAGCGCCTTGGCCTCGTTCTCCGCGGCGTTCATGATCCGCCCGAGCTCGGGCGAGAGCGTGACCTGCGCCGACTCGGCGTTCGGCCCGGAGAGATGCGGCAAGTGCGCGATCGCTTCGTCGACGCGCCGCGCGAAGGCTTTGGGATCGGCACCCGCTTTGGTCAGGATGTCGGGCGCGATGCCGCGCTCCTGTTCGAGCAGCGCCGCAAGCACATGCTCGGGCATCGTTTGGGTGTTGTGTTCGCGGAGCGCGCGCGAATATGCCTCATTGAGGCCGTCCGCTACGCGCTCGGTCATTTTATCGACGTTCATGCTTCACTCTACAGAACCGCAATTCGCGGCGCTTGGTTGCAGGGCAGACCTCCCAGTGCGAGCAGCGGAGCCCTAGCCGGCCCGAAGGCCACTGCTCCCGGTATGGTCTATTCTATCCCGATGAAGATCGCGGCGGGAGCGGTTCGCGCATTTTACCTATTCGACGTCGCCGACACCATCGATCTCGCGGCGCTTCGCACGGTGGAAGGCGAAGGCGTCGCCCCGGCCGACATCCCGCTGCGCCCGCATCAGAGCAACTCCTATCTCCAGTTCCCCGTTCCGCCGCTGGTCGCGCGCCTGCCCGACACGATGCTGGCCGAGCTGCAGTGCACGGTGCGCGCCAAGTTTTTTGACTACGGTGTCATTTCGCTGCGTCTCTCCTTTGCAGCCGGCGGCGCGTGGGGCGAACTCGAAGCGGTAGCCGCCCGGGTGCGACGCAACGAGGAAATCGCCAAATACGCGATCGCCGTGGTGCGGCGCGTCTGTGACGAGCTGGGTGCTGCGCTCGACGACCGGCACGAACCGCTGATCGAGGATTACCTGGTCATCGACATCGAGCGGTTCGATCCGCGCCTCGATGCCGAGGCGCTGCTGCACGATCACTCCGAAGCGCTGTCGAATATCCTGCTCGGTGAATCCGGTTCGCTTTCACAGGGCGAGATCGAAGAGTCGTTGCGCACGCGCTTCTCGTATTACGCAGACGATCTGACGATCGTGCAATGGGATACGGCCTTCGTCTACGACCGGCGCGAATCGAGCGACGCGATCCAAGACATCTTGGAATTCGCCAATTCGCAACTGCTCGAACTGCGGACTTACGACGCGCTGCTCGATCGCGAGCTCGACTCGATCTACGCGACCGCACCGGGCCAGCGGTCGCGCTCGCTTTTCGGCCGGCGCGAGGCGGAACTCGCCGCCGACGTACGCTATCTGATCGTCGACGTGCTCGAATTGATCGATCGATCGAGCAACGCACTCAAAGTCGTCGGCGATGCATACTACGCGCGCATCTACCGCGCTGCGGCGGCGCGGCTGGGTTTGGCTGACTGGCAGCGCCAGATCGACAGCAAGCTCGCCAGCGTTCGCGACCTGTACCGGTTCTTCATCGACCAGGCGCGAGTGCAGCGCGACGAATTTCTCGAGGTCATCGTGATCCTGTTGATCGCGATCGAGGTCGTGATCGGCGTGGTCACGCTCGTGCGGCATTGATCATGCGGTCGATCTCTTCGAGATGTATTCGTTTGCTCGCATCGTCGATGAACGACGCCTCGAACGAATTTTTGGCGAGCGTGATCACGTCATGCTCCGAAAGCCCCAGCGCAACCGCTGCGCCTTCCAAGTTCGCGGTGACGTAGCCCCCAAAGTAGGCGGGGTCATCGGAGTTCACGGTCGCGAGCAGTCCCGCGGCCAACATGCGCTTGAGCGGATGGTGGGCGAGGTCACTGACCACGCGCAACTTGACGTTCGAGAAGGGGCACACGGTCAGCGGAACGCGCTGGCGGCGAAGACGCTCGACCAATTGCGGGTCTTCCAGCGCGCGGACGCCGTGATCGATGCGCGATACGTGCAGCAAATCCAGCGCCTCCCACACGTATTCCGGCGGGCCCTCCTCGCCGGCGTGCGCGACGGTCAAGAAGCCCTCGGCACGCGCGCGATCGAAGACCGTCAAGAATTTCGCCGGCGGGTTGCCGATCTCAGCCGAATCGAGTCCGACCGCGACGATTCGATCGCGAAACGGGATCGCTTGATCGAGCGTCGCCATCGCCGATTCAACCGGCAGGTCGCGCAAGAAACACAGGATCAGGTGCGAGGTGATGCCGTGCCGCTCGCGCGCCGAATCGAGCGCCGCGCTCAGACCTTCGAGCACGACCGCGAACGAGATGCCGCGTTGCGTGTGGGCCTGCGGATCGAAGAAGATCTCGGCGTGGCGCACGCCTTGCGCCGCCGCACGTTCGAGGTAGCCGGTAGCGAGATCGTAGTAGTCGCGCTGCGTGCGCAGGACGCGCATACCGGCGTAGTACAAGTTCAGAAATGACTGCAGATCGGTGAAGTGATACGCCTCGCGCAACGCGTCGACCGAAGGATAGCCGGGATCGACACCGTTACGCCGGGCGATGGTGAAGATCAGTTCGGGTTCGAGAGTGCCTTCGATGTGGAGATGGAGTTCGGCCTTGGGAAGTCGCCGGAGATCGATCACCCGGCCCAGGTTATACGAGCTGTTCCCGCGCGCCTTTTCGCGCGCGCAGCGCGCGCAGATCGCCGGTACGCACGGTGATTCCGCGCGCGTCGAACCATTCCAGCAGGGGAACCGCAAACTTACGCGACGTTCCAAGCAAGTCGCGAAACTGGGCCATCGTCATCGGACCGTTGCTCGCGATGAACGTCTCGATGCGTTCGTGGGCGCGTTCGATCTGCGTTCCGCGATACAGAGCATCACCGATCTTCACCAGCACGCCGCGGGCGAGCAATGTATCAAAGGCCTTCTTGAGTCCGGTGATCTCCGAACACTTCACCTGCGCTGCAAGATCGTCGAACGCAACCGGAAGGAACGGGATCGCGGGGTCGAGCGGGACGTTCTCCTCGAAGAATGCGCGCTGTTCGGGTGAGAGTTTGGGCTGATGGTCGGTGGTCGCGTAGTAGCCGTGGCGCTGCACGATGCGGCCCTCTTCGACGAGTGCGGCGAGCAAGCGGATCACGAGCGGTTCATCGATCGTAAGAAGGCGCGCGAGTGCGAGAGAGGTCACGCCCATCGACCAGGGCTCGTCGCGCTGCCGCGTCTCGAGCGCGTCGACGACCCGCGCGCCGAATCCCGTGAACGCCGCTGCGTCCAGATAGGCGGCCGGTCGCGCGAGCGCGACCGCCTCGCCGCGTTCCGCCAGCTCGCTCAGGGCGTTCTGCGCGACCTCCTCGCGCACGTTGGCGGCAAAGGCAACCGCGGCAACATCTTGCGGTTCGAGCCCGTGCTGAGCAAGCAGCGCGCGAATCACGCCGTGATCGTCGCTCGACGGCGCGGGCGCCTCGCCCTCGAGCGCGACGATCTCGCCGCCGCCGAGCAGCGTCTTGGGCGAGACGCGGCGCAGCACGAAGCGCACGCCCGGAAATGCGAGCACGCTCCGGCGCAGGAAGAGCTGCGCGTCGACGACGCCCTCGTCCGCCGGCGGCCGCTCGATCACGAGCGTACCGAGGATCTCGGCGGATCCGATGTGCGCGCGCACGTGCGTGCGCCGGCGGATCAGCGGCAGCGCGTCACGCAGCGCGGAGAATCGTACGGCGAAATTCGCGCGCGCCGAGAATGCGGGATCGGCCAGCACCGCGCCGCGTCCGATCTGCGCGCGCTCGATCCCGGGCAAATTTAACGCCACGCGCGTTCCGCCGGTTGCCGCATCGCGCGCGGCGCCGAAGACGTGCAAACTGCGCGCCCGCACGCGCTCGCCGGGCGGATCGAGTGCCATCGAATCGCCGGCCGCGATTCGGCCTTGCATCAGCGTACCGGTTACGATCGTCCCGCGCCCCGGCAACACGAAGACGCGATCGATCGGCAGGTAGGCCGGCGCGTGCGGTTCGCGCGAGGGCAGCGCCGCCAGCGCATCGTGCAACGCGATTTTCAGCATGTCGAGATTTTCACCGGTGACGCTCGACACCGCGAAGATGACCGCGTCGCGCGCGATCGTGTCGCCGAGTTGCTCGCGAACGCGCCTCGACGCTTCATCCCGCCGCTCCGGCGAAATCAGGTCGACTTTGGTGAGCGCGACCACGATCCGCTTGACATTGAGGTATCGCAGAATCTGCAGGTGCTCGATCGTCTGCGGCATCACGCCGTCGTCGGCGGCCACGACCAGCAAGAGCAGTTCCATCCCGGCGGCGCCGGCGAGCATGTTGTGCAGAAAGCGCTCGTGCCCGGGAACGTCGACGATCCCCGCCTCGATTCCGTCCTCGAAGCGCAGATGCGCAAAGCCCAGGTCGAGGGTCATCCCGCGCTCTTGCTCTTCGAGCCAGCGATCGGGATTGGTTCCGGTCAGCGCCAACACGAGCGAGGACTTGCCGTGATCGACGTGCCCGGCGGTTCCGATGATGTGCATGCTACGAACCTACGGTGGCAATGGCGTTCGCAGCCGGCTCTTGCGATACCCGTAGACGGCGTAGATCGCGATGCCGATCGCGAACCATAGGGCAAAGCGGATCCACGTCGGCAGCGAGAGGCCGGTGATCAAGAGCAAGCACGAGAGTGCGCCCCCGATCGTGAAGAGCCATACGAACGGCACGCGAAAGGGGCGGTGCGCATCCGGTTGCACGACCCGCAGCACCAGCACGCCGGCGCACACGATGGCGAAGGCCGAGAGCGTCCCGATATTGACGAAATCGAGCAGGTCGGAGAGCGGCAGCGTTGCCGCCAGGACGGCGACGATACCGCCGGTGATCAGCGTCATGCGCGCCGGGGTGCGAAAGCGCGGATGAATCTTGGCGACGCCGGGCGGCAGCATGCGATCGCGCGCCATCACGTAAAAGATCCGAATCTGGCCGAGCAACGACGTAACCGCGACCGTCGTGTTTCCGGCCACGCCGCCCAGCGCGACGATCCAGAAGAGTACCGGGTTTGTGGTCGCCGCCTTGAGCGCATCCAGCATCGCCGCACCGCCGCTGAGCTTCTGGTACGGCAGCGCCGCGACGGTGAAGAACGTCAGGGCAACATAGAGCAACGCGCCGATGATAAGCGCGAGAATGATGCCCACCGGCACGTGGCGCACAGGGTCGTTCGCTTCCTCCGAGGCCACCGTAACCGTATCGAAGCCGATGTACGCGTAGAAGACGAGCGCCGTGCTCGCGAGAATCCCGTGGAAACCGTGCGGCGCAAATGGGCGCAGATAGGCTGCGTGTACGGCGTGGAAGGTGGCGCCGATGAAGACCAGCATCGTGACGATCTGAAACACGACCAATGCGCCGTTGACGTTGGCCGATTCACGGATGCCGATTGCGACCAGAACCGTAATGCCGATGACGACGAGCGCCGCGACGACGTCGATCTGTCCGGAGAGGATCGAGCCTGTTTGCGCCCACGCCGGGAGCGTGATGCCGACCGAGCCGAGCAACTGCTGAGCGTACGCCGACCACGATGACGCAGTCGGCGCGACCGAAAGACCGTATTCGAGAATCAGATCCCATCCGATCACCCATGCGACCACTTCGCCGAGCGTCGCGTATGCGTACGTATACGCGCTGCCGGCGACCGGCACCATCGAGGCAAACTCGGCGTAGCAGAGCGCAACGCAGAGACTGACCAAGCCGGAAAGCACGTAGGCGAGGATGACGCCCGGGCCGGCCGCGTGCGCGCCGGCGCCGATGGTGGGAAAGATGCCGCCGAGCATCGTGCCCAGGCCGATCGCGGTGAGCGCGGGCCAGCCCAGCGTGCGGCGCAACCTGGGCCCTTCGTGCTCGCGCGAAGTCCACGCGAGCGGCTGCCGCGCGAAGAGTCCTTTCACCGGCATCGCCATTCAGCCTCGGCCGCAACTTGTCATCCCGACCAACAGTTCACGTCACGCGCCCTCTATCTGATGTCGTGCTAATCGCGCTTATGTTGGCCGCTGCCGTATGGACGTGCTCGGTCACGTATCTCTACGTCGGCCTCACCGCTCGGCGGGCGCCGCGATTAGCGGTGAAAGAGGATCGCCAGCATCGTCGTGACCCACGTGCCGAAGATCGAGCCCACCAGCCACAGAAACTGCTGCTGCATCCGGTTCTCGATCTGACCGAACCGGGAATCGACCTGCGCGAAACGCCCGTCGACCTGCGCGAAACGCCCGTCGATCTGCGCGAAACGCGCGTCGACCTGTGCAAAGCGCGCGTCGACCTGTGCAAAGCGCGCGTCGATCTGCGCGAAGCGCCCGTCGATCGAATTCAAACGGTCGGCAACTTGGGCATACGCCCCCTCGAGGCGCGCGAGGCCTGCTTCCCAGGGCTGGGCGGTCATGCTGTCTCCTTCATCGGCAGTATAGCATGACACTGCGCCGCGCTATCTTGACGTCTAGAGGGCCGGGCCGAGGCGTGCAAGCGCGGTGCCGATGGCGTCGTCGTGTTCAGGTTCGACCGTGCGCAGATCGAGCACAACACGTTCGCCGTCGATTCGCGCGACGACCGGCGGATTGCCGGCTCGCAGCCGCGCCGCGAGCGCATCGGGCCGCTCGCTCCTGCGCGCAAGGCCGATCGAAGCGATGCGGGCGTGCGGGAGCGAGCCGCCGCCGACGCGCCCTTCGGTTTCCACGACGTCGAGCGCCGGAACCGTTGCCGCAATGCGCGCGGCCCGCGCACGCAAGCTCTCGAGCGAGAGTGCGAGCATGCGATAGAACGGAATCAGCTCGCGCGATTCTTTGCTTGCGTACAGACGCAGCGTCGCCGAGAGCAGCGCCAGCGTCACCTTGTCGACGCGCAGTGCGCGAAGCAACGGATTCGAGCGCAGGCGCGCCACGTGCGCGCGTGTGCCGGCAATGATGCCCGCTTGCGGCCCGCCCAGCAATTTGTCGCCGGAGAACGCGACCAGCGAGATGCCGTCGGCGAGCGCGTCCTGTACGGTGCGTTCGTGCGGAAGTCCGTACTCGCGCAGGTCGACCAGGGCACCGCTGCCGAGATCTTCGACCACCGCGACGCCCATGCGCCGTCCGAGCGCGGCCAGCTCCGCCGGCGCCACGTCGTGCACGAAACCTTCGATCGAATAGTTCGATTGATGCGAGCGCATCAGCAGCATCGTCTTCGGCGAGAGCGCGCGTTCGTAGTCGTGGAGGTAGATTTTGTTCGTCGTGCCGACTTCGATCAATCTCGCGCCGCTGCGAGCCAGCACGTCGGGCAGGCGGAAACCGCCACCGATCTCGATCAATTGATTGCGCGCGAGCACGACCTCGCCTCCGCGCGCGAACGTATCCAGAATCAGCAAAATCGCTGCAGCGCAATTGTTGACCACGAGCGCGTCCTGCGCACCGGTGATGCGGCGCAGCAGCTCACCGGCATGCTCGTAGCGCGAGCCGCGTTCGCCCGCGTCCAGATCGAATTCGAGATTCGAATATCCTTGTGCGATCGCGCAAGCTTGGTCGAATGCGGGTGCGGCGACCGGCGCCCGGCCCAGGTTCGTGTGGAGGAGAACGCCGGTGGCGTTCACCACCGGGTGCAAACTCGCCGACGCGTGCGCTTGAAGCCGGACGAGCAGGTGCTCCACGATCGCCTCGAACGGTGCCGTGCTCTCGGCCGCACGCACGCGATCGAGCTCGGCCGCGATCAGCTCGCGCAACGCATCGCGCCCCACGAGAACCTCGTAGGGCGCAACGGACGGATCTTCGAGCAGTTTGTTGACGGCCGGGATCTGACGTTTAGACATGGGAAAAACGGAGGCTTTCGTTCAGGCCGAGGCGCGGAACGGCGCGGTTTGCTCCAGCAAATAAGCCGTTACGCAACGAAGGCATGGACGAAAGCATGCGTTTTTACGCTACGTGCTTAGCCAGCATCCCCGTAATGACGTTTTCGGGGACGTATCCGACGATACGGTCGACCGGCTTGCCGTCCTTGAACAGGATCAGGCACGGGATACCCGAGACCTGGTACTGGCCGGCGATGTTCGGATTGTCGTCGGTGTTCAGCTTGACGAACTTCGCCTTGCCGCTGTTCGCCGAAGCAACCTTCTCAACGACCGGCGAGAGCATCTTACACGGGCCGCACCACGGGGCCCAAAAATCGACGAGCACCGGCTCTTTGCTGCCGAGCACCTCGTCCTGGAAATTCGTCTGGCCGACGTCTGCTAAAGCACTCATGGGTTGTAGAATTCTTACCTCCGGCTCCCTCAACCCTTGAGCCGCCTGGCGAGGTTGCGTGCATGAGCGGACTGATCGACCGGCTGTTCCTCGCAGGAGCCGCTCTGGCGGTTCTGACCGCGTGCGGCGGCGGAGGCATTCAAGCGCCAAGCACATCGGCGCCGGTTTGCTCCGTGGGCGCGACCGTGGCGGCAAGCTCCGCCGGGGGCACCCTTAGTTTTCCTGCGGTAGCGGGCGCCTCGGGATCGATCGTCTACACAGCGGTTGGACGCAATGCGAAGACGCAGCTCGCGTTCACGACCACGCCGAATCAAACACTGACGCTCGCCTCGCAAATCAGCGCCGTGCTGCCGACCGGCATCACACCAAGCGGACCGTATGGAATCCAGATCTTCCAGGGATACGGTGCAAGCATGTACAGCGAGGAGATCGGCGCAGCGGTTAGCGGCAACGTGATCTCCAGCTTCGGCACGGCGGGCCTCATCCTCGACGCGGGTCAGACGTACATTCCCGAAATCGTTCAGAATCCCGATATCAGCCAACTTCCTCCGCCGTCCGGGCCATAGCGAGCCTGGATGCAAAGAGCGCGACATTCGAAAGTCAGGCCTCGCGGATGTCGGCGCCCCCCACCGCATGAACTAGTTGCCGCTCCTGACCATCAGGATCTATGTGCGCGGCAATCCGCAACCCCGAAATTGCCTTACGCGTCAACCCTGTACGCGTAACCGAGAAGAGGCGCGCAAGGCCCCTTCCTTCGCTGCTTTTGTTTCTATATGCGGCGCTCGCAGCACCAGGCCGCCGGCGATACGCACGCTCAGCTTTACCGGACCTGCTCCGTAGGCGCCCCGCTGCTCCTTCTACGTCTATGGCCCCATGCCGACCTGTGGGCATGGAGGTTTTGTGCAAGGCTTGATGCTCGGAATAGGGGTGGGCGCCCGCGTCGGCGTCGGCGTGGGCGCTGGCGGTAGGGGCGCAAAGCCGCCGCTTGCGGCGCGTTGTGTGATGCCGTCGGAATTCCAACCGACAGGCAGCGCGATGCCGTCGTACGTTTCATACGGACCATATCCCGTCGGCCCGTAGTTACTTTGCGCGTACAAGCTGCTTGGATAGTTTTGCGCTCCACCGTAGTAGAGCCCAGGGTCGTTTGAAGTGTCCAACGTGCAAAGCGATGTACCCGATACGCAGTTGCTCGCCCAGTTTCCGAAGGCTACCTGAAGCCAATTGATATCGTTGTTCCCGATTCCGTTGGCGCTCACACCGAAATAGGAACCGTCCGGGTCTGGTGTTGCAACCGGACCACCATCGGGTCCGGTCTGGCCAAGTGCGGTCACTTGAGATACCGAGCACTGCTCGCACGGCGTTTGATTTCCAAGCGGGTCTGTGCCGGGTCCGCTAATGCCCACTGTAGGAGCGGGCCCGAATAGCCACGACGGGTCTGAAGGTGTGATGGCCGTTTCATTCACCCACACAGATTGCGGATCGTATTGTGAAGCATCTCCTATCATTGTGTACGTAAAAGCGCCGCTTTGAGTAAGGCCATGAGCAATGAACACATTTTCGCCGCAGTACTCTCTATTTGACGCGTTAATCAGTGACTCATATCCGTTCCCGCCGTAGGTGCTGGAACGGAGATACGGATCTAGCGTCGACCCGTCGGGTGTGAAGACGCCGCCCTCGACTTCGCTTGCGCCGTTAACGCCGGTGACTTCAAAATAAGCAAGCCCGTCTTCTCCCGGTTGAAGACTCGTCGAATAGCACGGGATGTTTACGAATGCCCAGCCCCCCGTAAAGCCACAAATAGACACCTGCCGAACGTAGGCTCCGCCTGAGGGATTTGGCGGGTCAGGAGGACTACACGAGGATACATAATCCATCCGATGGGTCGACGAAGCGGCCATGGATTGCTGCAGCGACGCCGATGCCATTGTTCCTCGCGTTACTGTCGCGTATTGAAGAAGCGCCGGGTTGTTGCTTATGAGCTGCCCGCTGCTGCTCATGTAGATGAAATCGCCGCGGAGGTTCGGCGGCATGAGTCTCATTAAGGTGTGGGCAAGCGTACGGTTCGCACCAGTAACCGAGGGATCGATATACGTGTCGATCTGTGCATCTGTAAGTGTTTTTGCCTGGGCCGCCGCAAAGTTATCCGGTACTAGCGGCTGCGGGCCAGCTACCGAATATCGCGTGATGGATTCGGTACCGCTCTGATTCGGACCGCCTACCGTTGGCAAGGATGACTGCCTTCCCGATGAACAGGCCACAACCAATACCAACGTTCCAGTGATGAGGGCGATTTTAGAGAGAGGGTATCTTCGCATAAATTCCTTTCGTGGCACCGGTTTTGCCTGGCGAGTGACCTCAGGCCAAGAGGAAGTATCAGGAGCTAGTTAGGGTATTTTGACCATGGCGTTGCGTTCTTGTTGCCACCATCATGCGGAATCCATGGCCGTGGTGCCTCATAACAACCAATCATCGCGCCAATTCCGTTATGAATGTCTGCTGGCACGTAGAACGCGTTGCACGCCCGGGCGTTGAGAGCGCCGAACTGGGTGCCCGAACAGACGCCATCGCGAGCGTCAAAGACGATGAACGGCAACGACCCAGGAGCGTTGACAGTGAACATTAATGTCTTCGAATGCACGTAGACTTGAATTGCATGAATCATCGCGAGATTGCGCGCGCTAAGTTTTGGAACGCCCGGCTTACCGATGTCAGCGACCGGATAGCTCGCCGGTCCGGTGTCGCCGCCCAAACGACAAGCCGTGCCAAAACCAATCCGCACGGCGCGGACCCTATTGTCGGCTGCACCCGGCGGTCCCGACGATTCATCAGATGCCCGCGCTCCAGAGTGACACGCCGTCATTAAGGCAAGCATGGCGCTAAGGATGCCGAATTGTATGCGCATCGCCGCTAGCACTCCGACCGAGCGCCGTAGGGGCCCTCGATGATTGCCAATCAAAGTCTCGACTCCTCAACCGCAAGCCGAAGTCTCTAAGACGGAAGGACGCGCCAAAATAAACGGAATCCATGCCTGCCCACACCTCGGCGAACAGACCTAATATAGCAAGCCCAGGTAGGAACCTGCAATGAGTCTATTGTCCTACATTAGGTCAAAGAACTGCTCCATTCGGACCGCCGCTGAAGGCAGCACACGGGGCTTAAACAGCGTCGGAAAAATATTTCTCTGCGGCAAGGCGAACAAGCCGACCACACAACGCAGATACGTCGGTGTGCCTAGCCCTCGATCTCTGCCGGCTCGCCGGTGATATCGGTGACCTGTTCGGCCTGCTTGCCGAGGTTCGTGATCGCGATGACTTCGTCGCCCTCGCCGAGGCGCTGCAGCCGGACGCCCTTGGTCGAACGCCCGGCCTTGCGGATGTCGGCGACTTTGAGCCGAATCACCTGATTGCCGCTCGTGATCATGAGGATCTGGTCCTCCGGCGCGACCATGATCTGATCGAGCACTTGGCCGATGTCTTCGCGCTCGCGCGCGAACGCCTTGACACCTTTACCGCCGCGCGAGGTGTGGCGATAATCCTCGATCGGCGTGCGCTTGCCGAACGCCTTCGAGGTAACGAGCAGCACTTCGCGCCGTTCGTCTTCGATCACGTCCATCGCGACGATCGTATCGCCCTCGTCGAGTGTCATCGCCTTCACGCCGCGCGCATTGCGGCCCATCGGCCGCACGTCCCTCTCGTTGAAATGCACGGCCATGCCGGCCGAGCTTGCCAGGATGATGTCGTGCGTGCCGTTCGAGAGGTCGACCGCCAGCAGTTCGTCGCCGTCGTCGAGGTTGATCGCGTTGAGGCCGTTGCGGCGCACGTTGGCGAACTCGGAGAGCGGGGTCTTCTTGATCACGCCCTTGTCGGTTACCATCACCATGTAGCGCCCAGCCACGAATTCGTGGATCGGGAAGACCGCGGTAACCTCTTCGCCCGGCGGGAGCGTGAGCAGGTTGACCAGCGCCGTGCCGCGCGCGGTGCGCGTCGTATCGGGGATCTCGTAGCCGCGCAAGCGATACGCGCGACCCTTGTTGGTGAAGAAGAGCACGTGATCGTGCGTCTTGGTCACGAAGAAGTTGCGCACCACGTCCTCGCGTTTGAGGTTCGCGATGCCGGTCACGCCGCGGCCTCCGCGGTTTTGCGTGCGGAAGGTATCGATGCCGACGCGCTTGATGTAACCGCCGACCGTATACGTGACGACCACGTCGACGTTGGGGACGAGCTGCTCCATCGAGATCTCGTCCTCGGCCGGCTGCACGTCGGTGCGGCGCTCGTCGCCGTATTTCTTTTTGAGTTCGAGCGTCTCGCTCTTGACGATTTGCGCGACGCGCCGTTCGCTGCGCAGAATATCTTCCAATTCTGCGATCGTCTTGAGCAGCTCGGCGTACTCGTCTTCGATCTTCTGCCGTTCGAGACCGACAAGCGTGCGCAGACGCATGTCGACGATCGCTTGCGACTGAATGTCGGAGAGCTCGAAGTGCGCCGAAAGTTTCGTCTTGGCTTCATCGGCCGTCTGACTGCCGCGCACGATCTCGATGACCGCATCGATGTTGTCGAGCGCGATCCGGTAGCCTTCGAGCAGGTGCCGGCGTTCCTCGGCTTTACGCAGATCGTAGCGCGTACGCCGCGTGATGACGTCTTTGCGGTGGGTGATGAAGTGCTCGAGCAGCTGCTTGAGGTTGAGCACCTGCGGTTCGAGCGCGACCGAGCCGTCAACGCGCCGCTCGCCCACCGGCACCAGCGCGAGCATATTGAAGCCGAAACTCGACTGCAGCGGCGTGTGCTTGAAGAGCTGGTTGAGCACGACTTTCGGCGTCGCGCTCTTCTGCAGCTCGACCACGACCTTCATGCCCTTACGGTTGGAGAGATCGTCAAGCCGCGCGATGCCCTGAATTTTCTTCTCGGTGTGCGCTTCGGCGATCGCCTCGACGATGCGGCCTTTGTAGACCTGATACGGAATCTCCGTGATCACGATCTTGTGGCGGCCCTTCTCCTCGATGATTTCGGCTTTGCCGCGCATCGTGATCGAACCGCGGCCGGTGCGATACGCTTCGCGAATCGCTTCGGTGCCGAGAATGGAACCGCCGGTCGGAAAGTCCGGGCCCTTGACTAGGTTGGCAAGGTCGTCGTCGCTCGTGTTCGGATCGTCGATCAGCAGCGCGATCGCATCGGCGATCTCGCCTAAGTTGTGCGGCGGAATGTTGGTCGCCATGCCGACCGCGATACCGCTCGAGCCGTTGAGCAAGAGTTGCGGGAGCCTGCCCGGCAGCACGCTCGGTTCGGTTCCCTGGTTATCGAAGTTGGGAACGAACGGAACCGTTTCTTTTTCGATGTCGGCGAGCATCTCGAGCGCGACGCGCGCAAGCCGTGCTTCGGTATAGCGGTAGGCTGCCGGCGAGTCGGGGTCGATCGATCCGAAGTTGCCGTGTCCGTCGACCAGCGGGTAGCGCAACGTGAAATCTTGCGCCATGCGCACGAGCGCGTCGTAGACCGAACTGTCGCCATGTGGGTGATAGCTCTTGAGCACCTCGCCGATGATACCGGCGCACTTGCGGTGCTGTTTGGTCGGATCCATTCCCATGTCGCGCATCGCGTAGAGGATGCGGCGCTGCACGGGCTTGAGGCCGTCGCGCACGTCGGGCAGTGCCCGCGAGGCGATGACCGACATGGCATACGAGAGATAGCTCTCCCGCATTTCGTCTTCGACGTTGACCTGTTGAACGATATCGTTGTGCATTATTTAAAAGAGCCGCGCCCAAAACGCGACTGCTCGCCCAGCCGGCTGTGCGGCGTGGGACCCCTTTCTCCTGAAAACAAGCTTCCTTAAATACCTTCGCTTTTTAGGGGCTTTCTTCCCACACCGGAATGCCCTCGTCGTCGACGCCCTCGACTGCCAGATCGTCAAACGAAATCGCGCCCCGCGGAAGGGCTCCCGGGGCCGGTTCGGCCGCAAAAGCATCGGCCTCACTGAGGGCCGCCGAGGCAAAGGCCGAATCGGCCTCGTCTTCGCGGACGTCGAAATTGACGGCCGGGCGCGGAACGCGCGGCGAGGGCTGCGGACGTTCGACCGCAGGGGACGCGGCGGGCTGCGTAGGCGCGCGCTGCACCTCGACCGCGGCTCCAATCCGCGACTTGGCCGCTTTGGCGGCGGCTGCGATCAAGGCCAGGTGGTCTTGGACGGACTGCTGCAGCTCGGATGCGAAATCGCCGCTCGACATGCCCGATAGGTTCGCCGCGCCGGCACGGCAGACTTTCCCCTCGTTGCCCGCCTTTGAAGCCTTTGCGGAAGAATTCGCGCGCGCGCTGCAGCCGGGCGACGTGATCGCGCTCTCGGGCGAACTCGGCTCAGGAAAAACGACCTTCGTCCGGGCAGCCGTGCGGGCGCGCCATGGGCAGGATCAGACCTCGAGTCCAACCTTCACGTTTTGGCACCGCTACGCGGGGGAACCGCCGATCGACCACCTCGACCTCTACCGGGTACAAGACCCGGCGGAACTCCGGGAACTTGGTCTGGACGAGGTTTTCGACGCGCGTTCGATCGTCTTCGTGGAATGGTGGACCCATGCGCCCGGTCTTCTGCCGCTGCATCGGTACGAGATCACGATCGCCGGATCGGGCGATTCGCCGCGCATCGTCGACGTGAACGTTCCGTGATCGTCCTCGGTTTGGACGGCGCGCTCGGCGGCTTCTCGGCGGCCGTCGCACGCGAAGGTGCGGTGCTGGCGGCGCGGGCGCTCGACGGCGCGGTCGCGCTCGAATCGGGCTTGGGCTCCCTCGCCGACGTCATGCGGGACGCAGGGGTCGCACCGTCCGCGCTCGACCGGCTCGCCGTTGGAATCGGCCCCGGCGGGTTCACCGGCCTGCGCATCGCGGTGACGTATGCGAAATCGCTGGCCCAAGCATGGGAACTGCCGCTCGCTCCGATCTCCTCGTTCGACGCGCTCGAATTCGGGCGCCCGCTGACGACCGTGCTGACGGTGGTCGTCGGCCGAACCGGCGTCATCTCCGCCCGCTATCGCTCGCCGGGAGGCCTTGCGCGCGCCTCGGGGCGGATCGGCGAGGTCCTCTTCGAGGTTCTGCGGGACGCGGCACCGGGCGAATTGCCGGTGGTCGGCGCGCCGGAGGACGTGCTCTGCGCCCTCGCCGAAGGCGGGTGGGTTGTGAATGCCATGGCGCCGCTCGTGACGCCGCCCGCAGCAGCCGTCGCGCTCGCGGGTGCGCATGCGTGCGTGGCTGCGAGCGCGCACGAAGTGCGCGCCGATTACGGTGAGCGCGCCGCCGCGAAGGTTCCTCGCTTCGTTTCCACCCGACGGACCCGATGAAAGCCGAACTCTCGCGCGCACCGGCAGAACGCCCCGAGCCGCTGACCATCTCACCGATGACGCCCGCCGACATCAGCGACGTATTGACGATCGAACGCGCCTCCTTCGCAACCACCTGGCCGGCCGACGCCTTCTATAACGAGTTGCACACCAACAAGTTGGCGCACTATTTCGTCGGACGGATAGCGGGTAAGATCGTCGCGTACGGCGGCATTTGGGTGATTTTCGAGGACTCGCACATTACGACGATCGCGGTCGATCCCGCGCTGCGCGGCCGGCGCTACGGCGAGAGGTTGGTGCTGTATCTGCTCGATGACGCGATCGCGCGCGGTGCTTCGTGGATGACGCTCGAAGTGCGCGAGAGCAACGTCGGGGCACAGCAGCTCTACCGGAAATACGGCTTCACCACGGTGACGACGCGCAAGGGCTATTACAGCGACAACAACGAGAACGCCATGGTGATGTGGGCAGGCAACCTCAAGGGCGAACTCTTCCGCGCGCGCCTGGACGCGCTGCGCTCGCGTCTGGCATAGCGACGCTGAGATACGCCGAATTCGCGCGCTCGGTGCGCGCGCATCTGGACCAGGGGCACCGCTTCGATCACGTCGTGCGGGTCGCACGCTGCGCCGATCTCCTCGCCCAGCGGCACGGCGTCGACGCCGGCAAGGCGCGCACCGCCGCGATGCTGCACGATTTGGCGCGGCTTTATTCCGGAGAACGGCTGCTGGCGGAGTGCGAACGGCGCGGCCTGCGAATCGGTGAATTCGAGCGGCGCAACCCAATCGTGCTGCACGCACCGCTCGGCGCCGCGCTGGCGCGCGAACGGTTCGATATCGACGATCCGCAGGTTCTCTCGGCGATCGAGAAGCACACGTTGGCCGATGCGGAGATGTCGCCGCTGGACTGCATCGTCTATCTTGCAGACTCACTCGAACCCGGGCGCAACTTCGAAGACCGGACGCTGCTCTGGCAGCTCGCGTTGCGTGATCTGCGCGCCGCGATGGCCGCGACGATCGCGCGTTCGATCGAATATCTTTCCGAACAAGGGCGCGAACCGGCGCCGCAAACGCTGGCCGCGCTGCGCGCGTTTACAACCGACACGACGGAGGGGCTACCATCGCTGAACTGATCGACGTCGTACGCGACGCCGCGCTCGATAAAAAGGGCGAAGATTTCATCACCATCGACGTGAGCGGGCGCACGATCCTCGCCGACGCGTTCGCGATCGTGACCGGACGGTCGAAAATTCAAACCCGCGCGATCGCCGATTCGATCGTCGAGGGCGCGCGCAAGGAGGGCTTCAGCGTCACGCGCGTTGAGGGCTATGCCGACGGCGCGTGGATCCTGATCGATCTCGGAAACGTGATCGTCCACGTTTTCGTGCCGGAGCAGCGCCAGTTCTACAATCTCGAGCGCCTCTGGAGCGAGGTCGAGAAACGCCGGGCACACGGTTCATGAGCAACCGCGTACGTGTCACCCACGAGACCCGCGCCCGGCGAGCCCGGCGCGATTTCTGGAAGCGCTTTTTTATCTGGGCCTTCATCGTGCTCTTCGCCTTCAGCGTAGCCGGCGGCGTGATCGCGATCGCCCTGGTGCGGTGAAACACGCCCGCCCCGGCAAGATACTAGGAATCGGAGGATCTTCGTGAACGCCAAAGTCTTCGTGCAAACGCTCGTTTCCCTGGCGGCCGCGGCGCTGATCGCCGGGCTGCCGGCCGCCGCAGCGGCCACGCCCGTGCAGGACGGCGCGGGCCTCTTCTCCTCGTCCACGGCGGCGCAGCTCGACCAACAGATCGAAGCGTTCACCGGCCAAACCGGTAAGCAGGTCGTGGTCGTCACCGTACCCTCGCTCAACGGCGTCCCGCTCGCGCAAGCCGCCCAAGCTTCGTTCCAGCAGCAGAATGTGAACGGCGTGCTGGTCTTCATCGCCAAGGACGATCGGCAAGACATCATCCTCACCGATAACGCGACGGCGCAGTTCTTCCCCACGCCGACGATCGTGTCGATCCGTCAGTCGATGGAAGCGCAGTTTCGCGACGGCGATTACGACGGCGGCGTCACGACCGCCGTCAACGGGATCCTCAACGTTTTCCGCGCGCATCTGAGCAGCGCGCCCACCAACGGCGCGGCGCAAAACTACCCCGCCGCTCCTGCTGCGACGACGCTCGCGCCGAGCAGGCGTTACGGGCCCCATCTCAGCGTCTGGACGCTCGTCTTTCTGGTCGTGATCGGCTACCTGGTCCTGCGCTCGATTTTCCGGCCGCGTTACTATGGTGGACCGGGCGCACCCGTCGGCCCCGGCGGGGCACCGGGAGCAGGCGGATCGGGCTACGGCGGCCCCGGTTACGGCGGCTATGGCTACGGACCGGGCTATTACGGCGGCGGCGGATTTTGGAGTGGATTGCTCGGCGGACTCGGCGGTGCGTGGCTGGGCAACGAAATGTTCGGCAACCGCGGGACGACCATCGTCGACCAGCCGGGAGGCAACATCATGCCGGCCGGTCAGGGCGGCTCGTGGGGCGGCGGCGATGCGGGCGGATGGGCGAACGATGCGGGGCAAGCCGATATGGGCGGTTCGAGCAGCGGCGACTGGAGCGGCGGAGGCTTCGGCGGCGGCGGTTTCGGTGAGGGCGGCGGGTTTGGCGGTGGCGGCTTCGGGGGCGGGGATTCGGGCGGCGGATGGTGAGCGTGAGGGCTACACGGTCAGGGTGCTCGCCGCTCGGCTAACCCGTTCGGGGGAAACGTCATACCTCACGCCCACCAGTCCTCCGGTTAATGTGGATTGAGAACAGCGTAACGAATGGCGAATGCAACGTTAAGCTGCGTTCGCCATACTTTTTACCATGGCCAGACTCCTCATGTGCGCGCCGACCCACTTCGGGGTCACCTACGATATCAATCCTTGGATGACGCGCCACGTCGGCGCGGTGACGCGGGATGCGCAGCGACAGTGGGAGCGTTTGGCGGCACTGTTGCTCGACGTCGGGGCGGCGACGATCGAACTCGTCGAGCCGCAGCCCGGTCTACCCGACATCGTGTTCACCGCCAATGCCGCGCTGATCAGCGGGCGGCTTGCGGTCATGAGCAGCTTTCGCTACCCGGAGCGGCGCGGCGAAGAGACGCGGTATCGCGAGCGGCTCTCCTCGCTCGGCTACGCGACGACGATGCTCGAGGATGCATTCTTCGAAGGCGCCGGCGACGCGCTCTTCGACCGGCGCTTGGCGCTGCTCTATTTCGGCTACGGTTGGCGCAGCGATCGCGCCGCCGCCGCGCAACTGGAACGTCTGTGCGGCACGCGCGTGATCGGGCTGCGATTAGTCGATCCGCGCTTCTATCACCTGGACACGTGCCTGTGTCCACTGACGAGCGGTCACGTGATCGCATTCATGCCCGCCTTCTCGCAGAAATCGCAAGCGCTCTTGCGCATGACCCTGGGCGAGTATCTCATCGAAGTCGATGAGGGCGATGCGCTCGGCTTTGCCTGCAACGCGGTCGAGATCGGTGACGCGATCGTGCTGCATCGCGCGAGCCGCGAGCTACGCCGGCGTTTGGATGCAGCGGGCTACCGGGTGTTCGAGACCGATCTCTCCGACTTTCATAAGGCCGGCGGATCGTCGAAATGCCTGACGCTCAAACTCGACGATGGGCCGGTGCGAAAGACTAGGGCGAGATCAGCGTGAGGGTCTCCGGGTCGAGATGATAGATGCCGGGGACGATTTTGCCGTTCGGGAGGGCGCAGATTTCGCTACCGTTCGGCTCGAGAATTTCGACGAGATTCGGTAGTCCGCACCGCGTTTGCGTGAGACCGTAGCGCTGCAGGAACGGCGCGCCCGGCGCCGGCGGGCTCTCTACTGTCACGTCGGCGTTTGAATTCGAATGGTCGTGCGACCCGTGCGGCTCGTGCGTTTGCTGGGCGCCGCCGGTGACGACCGGCGTGCGCGGTTGAGGACGGGGCAACGGCAGAACCGGCGCCGGAGGCACCGGTCGCGGCGCGCCGTGAGCGTCACCGCCGGCGTTATTTTGTGCAGCGCCTCCGCTGCTGCTGCGAGCATCACTGCCGCCACCGCCGCTGCTGCGAGCATCACTGCCGCCACCGCCGCTGCTTTGCGCAGTGCCGGCCCCGACGTGGTCGGATGCGCTTGCCGGGAGTAGGGCGGTAACGCTCAGCGCGACCGTAAGGATCGATGCCGTGACAACGTTCAGGTTTTTCATGCTGACTCACCTCGTATCTTCAACCCGAGCGTACGCTCCGGACCTGATAAGAAGTCGCCTGATTGCATGAAAGATGGCTGATAAAGCCGCCTAGGGGTGGTGCGGCGGATGGTGTGAGCTGCGAAAGTCGCGATCGAATTTCGCGGGGTTGCGCTGGAAATCAGATTGATGCGCGCGATACCACTTCGGATCTTGATGCTGGTACCACGCCTGTGCCGTCGCGTTGTTGACGTAATGGCGATGACCGCCGTTGACATAATAGTACTGATGCTGGGTTGAATCGTAGATGAGCGTGCCGACGATCGCGGCGATCGCGATCGCGGCGGCGGTTGAAGCCGTGTTGGCCGCGGCGACGACCGGCGTCGCCAGGGAGCTGCCGATCCCAACGCAAGCCGCAATTGCCGCACTGCGGAAAAATAGGCGGGTCTTCGTCATGTTGCCGTCCTTATTAAAAGAAAAACGAGTAAGACGCTGCTTGTCTTACCCGTGGAAAGGCTTCTGAAAACGGCGCAGAGTAGCTGCATGTATGCGACGCTCACTTTGCCTTGCGCTTGCCGCGCTTTTCATGCTTTCGACGGGTGCGCTTGGTGCATCAACACCGGCCACAGGATTGGCACACGTCGACAGCTCGTACCTCACATCGCTCTCATGGCGCCTCATCGGTCCATTCCGCGGCGGGCGCGTGCTCGCGGTTACCGGCGTCCCCGGTCAGCCGGACCATTATTATTTCGGAGCGGTTGACGGCGGCGTGTGGGAGAGTACGAATGCCGGGCGCACTTGGAACCCGATCTTCGACGGTGAGGACGTCGCTTCGATCGGGTCGATTGCCGTAGCGCCGAGTGACGTACGCACGATCTACGTCGGCAGCGGCGAGTCGGACATGCGCTCCGACATCGCGCACGGCAACGGCATGTACAAGTCGGTTGACGGCGGGAAGACGTGGTCGCACATCGGTCTGGACGACACGCGTCAAATCGGCTCGATCGCCATCGATCCGCGCGATGCCAACGTCGTGTACGTCGCCGCACTGGGCCATCAATACGGCCCGAACGCGGAGCGGGGCGTGTTCAAAACGACCGACGGCGGCAAAACGTGGACAAAAGTTCTGTACAAAAACGAGAACACCGGAGCGATCTCGCTTTCGATCGACCCCCAACATCCCGACGTCGTGTACGCGGCGCTGTGGCAAACGCGCCGTCCACCGTGGAACACCTATCCGCCCTCGAACGGTCCGGGCGGCGGTCTGTACAAGACGACCGACGGCGGTAAGACGTGGACGCAGCTCACGAACGGACTGCCCAAACGCGTCGGCCGCATCGGCGTCGCGGTCTCGCCGAGCGATCCGTCGCGTGTCTACGCGCAAGTCGATACCGGTCCGAACGTTGCCGCCGGCGGCATCTACCGCTCGGAGGACGGCGGCCGGACATGGGCGCACATGGCGGGCGGCCAAGCGCAGCAGCGGCTCTGGCAGCGCGGCTGGTATTTCGGCCGCATCACCGCCGACCCGAAAAATCCCGACGTCGTGTACGTGATGGATACGGCGACCTACCGTTCCACCGACGGCGGCAAGACGTTCGTCGCCATCAAAGGTTCACCGGGCGGCGACGATTACCACACGCTCTGGATCAATCCCGACGATCCGACGCACATGATCTTGGGGAGCGATCAAGGGGTAACGGTTTCGCTCGACGGTGCGAAGACGTGGAGTTCGTGGTACAACCAGCCGACGGCGCAGCTCTATCACGTCATCACGGACAATCGCTTTCCGTACTGGGTCTACGGCGCGCAGCAAGACTCGGGCGCAATCGCGGTGCCGAGTCAATCGATTCACCAGAATATTTCCTTCATGGATTGGCGCCCGATCGACGTCGGGGGCGAAAACGGCTACATCGCGCCCGATCCCAGTCATCCCGGCAAACTCTTCGGCGGCAGCGACACGGTCACGTATGAGGACCTCGCGACCGGTTGGGAGCAAAACATCGATCCGCAGACGGCCTATCCCGATCGCGTCTGGCGCCACACGTGGACGCTGCCGCTGGTCGTCTCGCCGGTCGATCGTACGCTCTACACCGCGCGCCAGCAGATCTTTGCATCACGCGACGCCGGAAAAACATGGACGATCATCAGCCCGGATCTTACCGGCCCGGCCAGCGAGGATCAGCCGTCCAATCTCGACCCCGCAACGCTCGCCGACAACAGCGGCCAGCCGCGGCGCGGCGTCGTCTATGCGCTCGCGCCCTCGCCCTTCGATGCCAAAACGCTTTGGGCCGGCACCGACGACGGCCGCGTGTGGATCACCCGCGACGGCGGCGTCCAGTGGAAAAACATCACGCCGCCGCAACTGCGGCCGTGGAGCAAGGTTGGTATCATCGAGGCCTCTCGCCTCGATCGCAACACGGCGTACATCGCAGTGGACCGGCACCGCCTCGAAGACGACCGTCCCTACATCTACGAGACCAGAGACGGCGGGGCGCACTGGCACGCGATCGTGAACGGTATTCCCGACGGCTCCTTCGTGCGCGTCGTACGCGCCGACCCGACGGTGCGCAGCCTCCTCTATGCCGGCACCGAGTTCGGCGTGTACGTCTCGTTTGACGACGGCGCGCACTGGCAGCCGCTGCAGCGGAATCTGCCGGTGACTTCGGTACGCGACATCGACGTGCACGCCGGTGACCTCGTGCTCGCGACGCATGGACGATCGATGTGGATCATGGACGACATCGAGCCCTTGCGTGAGATGGCACGTGCGGTGAACGCCGCAGGGAACTATCTGTTCACGCCGCGCTACACCTACCGCATGTTCCGCGCCGGCGGCGTCGGAGGCGGAATCGCGGATGAAGGTACGCCGATCCAGCCCGACGATCCGCAAGCTCCCAATCCGCCGCTCGGCATGTACGTGGACTACTACCTGCACGGCGCGCCGTCGACCGCGGTCGTGCTCACCTTCATCGGTCCGCACGGCAATGTGGTCCGGCGCTACTCGAGCGCGGACAAACCCACGATCATCGATCCCTCGACCGTCGACATCGCGCCGCGCTGGATTCCCAAGCCGGTGACCGTGAATACCGATCCGGGCGCGCACCGGTTCGTATGGGATTTCTCCACCCGTCGCGACGGCGGACCGCTCGCGCCGCCGGGCGTCTACACGGTGCAGCTGAGGGTCGACGGTCACACCTTCTCGCGCAAAGTCACGCTCGCGCGCGATCCGCGCACGAACGCGACGAACGCCGATCTCTGGGCTCAGTACGATTTTGCCAACGCGATCGAAGATCGGCTCGCGCAAATCAGTGCCGCGCAAAAGCATGCGCACGCGCTGCTTGCCGGGGGTAAATTGCCTTCCACGGTTGCAGCGTCGGTGCGGCGCGACATCCTTGGCGAGCGGCCTCCCGGCGACCCGGACGACTCGGTCGGAAAACCGGCGACCGACTTCACCTCGCTGCGTTTTCTCGCCCGATCGTTCAGCGCGCTCGAAGGGGCGGTGGAAAGCGCGGATGCCGCACCGACGCACGATCAGCGCGCCGGATACGGCATCCTCACTCGTTCACTCGATCAGACGATCGCGAAATTGGGGAAGCTCTAGCGACGGCCGCGTCACCGGCCCGCCAGCGTCGCGTCGTACCAGCGCACCAGATCGTTGCGGTAAGCGACCAGCGCGTTCGGGTTCAGGTAGATCATGTGACCTGATTGATAGAACCCGAACGTGATGTTGCGCTGCAGCGGCGGTGCGAGGCCGAGGTGGTTGAGCGTGTATTCGGTCGCGAAGAACGGCGTTGCGAAGTCGAAGTATCCGTTCGCCGAGAAAACCTGCAAGTGCGGATTCTGCGTCATCGCGTCGGCGAGGTCGGGTGCGACGTTGGTAGGCGGATCGTCGCCGTTGTGGTGGAAGTCCCACCTCGCGCCGAGCAGGCCGCCGTACGAGACCGGGCGGTAGGGAATCAGCGAATCGTAGTGGAGCGTTCCGGTGATGTAGCTGTGGAAGGCGCCGACGAACGCGCCGTCGATGCCGACGTCCGACGGATCCCAGTCGGGGTAGTTCGAGAGCTGATCGGTCGAGTAAGTTTCGTAGCGGGCGTCGTAGCGGCCGATCAGCGTGTTGTCCCCGCGCAGCAGCTCCTTGAGATAGCGGAAGTACGGAACCCGCAGGTTCGAGTCACGAATGTACGTTTCCGAAAGCCCCAGGTAATAGTGCATGCGCGCGACGTCGGCGTTGAACTCGCCCGCAGCCAAGTTCGAGCCCATCGCCAGATCGTGCAGGTAGGTTGTGCTGGCGAACTGCTCGGCACCGCGAACGAAGTTCGCCAACGACGCTCCGGCGCCGGCCTTATGGTGATACCACGCGGTCGCCGCCTCGGTCGGGAAGTAGAGCACGAAGCCCCAGTCCCCGCCGCCCACCGGATTACCGCCGGCGAGTCCGCCCAGATTGAAGTTCAAGATCGAGGATTGCAGAACGACGCCGCTCATCTCGACGCCCGCTTGCTGCAACATGTTCACGAGCACGCAATCGCGCGTCGTTCCGTAGCTCTCGCCGAATAGAAACTTCGGCGAATTCCAGCGGCCGAATCGCGAGATGTACCGCTCGATGAATTGCGTGAAGGCGCGGCCGTCCTGATCGACGCCCATGAAATCCGACGGCTTGCCGGCGCCGTAGACGCGGCTGTAGCCGGTGTTGGGCGCGTCGATGAAAACTTCGTCGGTTACGTCGATCAAGCTGTACTGATTCGGAAGCAGCTGATACGGCGCCGGGCCGGTCGGTGCGCCGTTGGTCACGTGCACGCGCACGGGCGCGAACGAGCCCATGTGCAGCCAGATCGTCGAGCTTCCCGGACCGCCGTTGTAGAAGAACGTCACCGGCCGCCGGGCGGGATTCGCGCCGTCCTTCGTGTAGGCGACGTAGAACATTCGCCCGGTCTCGTCGTTCGTGACCGGATCGTGCAGCACGATCGTTCCGGCGCGGGCGGTGTAGGCGATGCGCCGGCCGGCAACGGTCACGACGTGATGCGTCACCGCATCCGGCGTATATGGTGCGGGAGCGATCGTGGGCGAGGGTTTGGGCGCCGGCGCGGCCGCCACGAGAAACGCAGCTGCCAGCAAGGCGCAAATCGAACGAGTGATTTTCATCGTGCGCCTCCTAGCGTCCGGTCGCGCTGTCATACCAGCGCGCAAGATCGGCTTTGTATTGCGCCAAAGCCGGAGTGCTCAAGTAGATCATGTGTCCGGAATGATAGAATCCGAAAGTAATGTTGCTCTCCAGCGTGGGTGATAGATTCAAATGTTCGAGCGTGTACTGTGTCGCGAAGAAGGGCGTCGCGAAATCGAAGTATCCGTTGGCCGAGAAGACCTTGAGCATCGGGTTCTGCGTCATCGCGTCGGCGAGGTCGGGAGCGACGTTGGTTGGGTAGCGGCCGTTATGAGCGAAGTCCCACCCGTCCGCGTTCGAGAAATCCGGGCCGTAAATGATATCGTAGATCTCCGCGCGATATGGGATCGGCGGATTGTACTTGAGATCGACGCGCAGATACTGATTGATCGCGGTCGTGTACGGACCGTCGATCGACGAGTCGGTCGGATCCCATGGCGGCCCTTCTTCGCTCGCGCGGTCGGTGGTCCACGTCGTGTAGCGCGCGTCGAGCCTCCCGATCACCTCACCTTGATTGCGCAAGAGTTGTGCCTGAAAGCGCGTGTACGGAACGCGTAGATTCGATTCACTGATGTATTGCGGCGAGAGGCCGAGATAGGCGCTCAATTTCCGGATGACGTCGTCGCGCTCGGCGTTTGAAATCTTGTCGCCGCGATAGAGCGCGTCGAGGTATTCGCCCATCGCAAATTGTTCGACCGTGTTGACGAACGAGGCGAGATCGGCCGGGCGGTTGGGGATCGCGTTGTGATACCACGCGGTCGCCGCCTCGGTCGGAAGATAGAGTACGTACGGCCAATCGCCGCCGCCGATCGGCACACCGCTGGTGAAGTCGAGACCGAAGTTCAGAATCGACGATTGCAGTACGACGCCGTTGAGCGCGATGCCGTGCTGCAAGAGATAATCGGCAAGGGCTGCCGAACGCGTCGTTCCGTAGCTTTCGCCGAAGAGAAACTTCGGCGAGTTCCAGCGGTCGAATCGCGAGATATACGTGTCGATGAACTGTCCGAACGCCTTCACGTCCTGATCGACGCCGAAAAATTCCTTTTCTTTTCCTGGGACGATTCGGCCGAACCCGGAGTCCGGCATGTCGATGAAGACGAGATCGCTCTTATCGAGCAGGCTGTACGGGTTGCTCTCGATGCGATACGGCGGAGGCCCCGACGGCTGTCCGTTCGCCGCCAGCACGCGCATCGGGCCGATCGAGCCCATGCGAAGCCACATCGTCGAGCTTCCCGGCCCGCCATTATAGATGAAGGTTACGGGGCGCGTGAGCGGGTTGGCGCCGTCGGCGACGTCGGCGGTGTAGAACATCGTCCCCATCGGCCGGCCGTTCTGATCCTTGATCGTGATCAGGCCGGCTCGCGTCGAGTACGCGATCGTCTTTCCGTCGATCACGATCGAGTGGCTGGTGACGGAGTCCGGGAAGCCGCCCGGCTCCGAAGGGACCATTTTCCTCTCGGCCGAGGGCTGCGTCTTTTGCGGCGCGTCGGCGGCATGAGCGACCGCGCTCGTGCCGACGAGCACCGCGAGCAGCAACAGTAAAAGCGCGCGATTCATATCGGGGTATGATCGTGCGCGCGTGCCCGGCTTCCTTCAGGCCACGATCATGGCATCATTCACGCGGACGGACGAGCACGAGAAACGGCATGTGCGCTCATCGGCTGGTACAGACGTTTCTTGAGCCTGAGCACTGCGCGTTCGATCGAGTCGAGGTACGGCAGCATCGCACCCTTGATCTTGGCCAGACGCTCCTCACCGGTCGCGGTGATCGAGTAGACGCGGCGCGAGCGTTTGGTGGGGTGATCCCAGGTCGCCGAAACGAACCCGCGCTCTTCCAGCCGCCGCAGCAGCGGATAGATCTTGTTCGTATTGACCGCCACGAGGTCACCGCAAATCGACTCGATACGCTGCATCAACCCGTAACCGTGATCGGGCTGCTCGTGGATGAGATGCAGCAGCAGTACCGGAAAAATCGTTTTGCTCTTGATCGGGCCCCGGATGACGTCGTCGACACGGCGCGAGGACGGCGCGCTCATCGCCAACGGATCACGCATGCGAGTGGGCCCGTTGCTCGGTCGAATACAGCTCGTCGATCAGATGTTGATACCGATCCTCGACCACGCGCCGCTTGATCTTCATCGACGGTGAGAGTTCGCCGCTCTCCACGCTGAACTCGCGCGGAAGCACGATGACGTAGCGCACCTGCTCGTAGCTTGCGAGATCGGCCGTCTGCTTGCGCACCTCGGCGGCGACGAATGCACGCACGTCGTCGCGCCGGGCCAGCTCCTCGGGCGAGATCGCCGGCAGATTCAACTCCGATCGCAGCAGATCCCAGGTTGGAACGATGAGCGCAACCGGGTACGCCCGGCCATCGCCGACGACCATCGCCTGCGCGACGAAAATGGAACGCTTGATTTCGGTTTCGACGCGCGCCGGTGAGACGTACTTGCCGGTTGCCGTTTTGAAGATTTCTTTTTTGCGATCGGTGATGTGCAGGTAGCCGCCGGCATCGATCTCACCGATGTCACCCGTATGGAACCAACCGTCGGCGAGCGCCTGCGCGGTGGCTTCGGGATCGCGGTAGTAGCCTTGCATGATGTTCCGGCCGCGAGCCAGCACCTCGCCGTCCGGCGCGATGCGCACCTCGCAGCCGGGAATCGGTTTGCCGACCGCACCGTATTCGTTGGCTTCCAGTTTGCTCGTGCTAATCACCGGCGAGGTTTCGGTCAACCCGTAGCCCTGCATGATCGGCACACCCATCGCCAAGAACGTCATCGCGATGTCCGTGTGCAGTTTTGCGCTTCCACTGGTCAGATGGCGGACCCGGTCCAAACCGAGCAGCGCCCGTAATTTGTCGAAAACGAGCCGCTTCGCGATCGCGTACTGCAGCGCGAGCATGGGACTCGGGGGCGGGCCAAAGGTCTTGGCTGCCATGTAGTCGCGCCCGACGCGCATCGCCCACGGCACCAGCCGCGCCTGCAAGCCGCCGTGCTTCATCGCCTTCCCTTCGACGCCGGCTAAAATGCGCTCGAAGATGCGCGGCACGCTGGTCATGTAGCTCGGGCGCACGTCCTGCATGTCGGTCAGCAGATCGTTCGGATCGTGGCAGATGTTGTAACGCACCTTTTCGAGCAGGTAGATGTAGATCATCGTGTGCTCGTAGATGTGCGAATACGGCAAGACCGAAAGCACGTTCTCGCCCTCGTGCTCGCCCTCCATCCCATACTGCAGTGCCGACTGCGCGTCGAATCCGAGGTTGTCGTGGGAGAGCATGACGCCCTTGGGGACTCCGGTCGTACCCGACGTGTAGATCAGGACGGCGAGATCATCGGGACGCAGATCGCGTTCGTATTCGCCCGGCAGCTCCGGATGCGCGACGCGAATCGCCGCGCCGCGCGCTTCGAACGCCGCGAGCGAACCATCTCCCACGCCATCGAACACGACGCATTGCGGGACCGTCATATTCCCCGAACGCAGCCGCTCGAGCGTCGCAGCGGCATCGACGAAGAGCAGTTTTGCTTCGGAGTGCTGCAAAATATACGCGGTGTGATCGAGCGCCTGCGTCGGATAGATCGGCACGACCACGCAGCCCGCGAAGAGCGTCGCGAAGTCGGCGACGATCCAATCGATGCAATCGTGAGCGATCAACGCGACGCGATCGCCCTGTTGCAGTCCCGCGGCGCGAATCGCGCAGGCGACGTCGAGAACGCGCGTGAGCATGCGCTGCGACGAGGTTGGCGTCCACGACCGGTTCACACGCTCGACGACGACTTCGGAACGATCGTCCGCGAGCGCGCGCCGGATCAGCGTCGGCAGCGTTTCCTTAGGCGGCAAAGAGTCGGGCATGCCGCTCGCATTTCGCCGAACGGGAAATTGATCATTCTATCAAAGATGCAAGTAGGGCTGCGCGCGTTCGAGCCGGCTCTCGGTCATTCCGGCAACGTCGAGCAGCTGATCGAAGCTTGCGTACGCGCCCTCGGCCTCGCGCACCGCGACGATGCGCGCAGCGATCGTCGCGCCGATGCCCGGTACCGTTGCGATCTGCGCAGCCGAGGCGGTATTGACGTCGACGACGTCGTGCGTCTTCGCGCGACTTCGCGAGCGCGCGCTTCGGGATCGCTTGGTATTTGCAGCAATTCGAGTGGATTGACCAAGCAGCGGCACTTGGATCTCGTCGCCGTCTTCGACGTGCGCGGCAAGATTGACGGCGGCCGGATCCGCCTTGGGTAGCAATCCGCCGGCGGCGCGAACCGCGTCGTCGATGCGAGCGCCGGGCGGCAACCGGTAGAGCCCGGAACGCTTCACCGCACCGACGACGTACACGAGCGTGACCGCGTCGGCCGCCGGCCCGCCGCGAACGCGCCGGCGAGGGTGGACGTGCGTGGGCGCCGGCGATACCGCCGGCTCGGCCAGCGGCGGGCGGGGCGCCGGATGCCAGATCGCGGCCGCGATCAGCAGCGCGAGGGCGGCGAGAATTCCGATTCGTACCATCGCTTCTTCCATCACGCCGGCGGCAGCGACCGGAAAGGTGGGCAGGCGCGAGCCGTCCCACTACTATCCTCTCTATGGCCGAGAGCTACGACTTCCGCACGATCGAACGCACCTGGCAAGCGCGCTGGGAACGTGAGGGCATCTATCGCGCCCGCGACGACGACCCGCGCCCGAAATATTACGTGCTCGAGATGCTGCCGTATCCGTCGGGCGATCTGCACGTCGGCCATGCCAAGAATTACGTGCTGGGTGATGCGATCGCGCGGACGATGCGCATGCTCGGCTACAACGTCTTGCACCCGATGGGATGGGACGCATTCGGACTGCCGGCCGAAAACGCGGCCATTCAGCGCGGCATCGAACCCGCGGCCTGGACGCGCTCGAACATCGAGAACATGCGGCGTCAGCTCCGGTTGATGGGAACCGGTTATGACTGGAGCCGCGAGATCGCGACGTGCCTGCCCGACTACTATCGCTGGAACCAGTGGCTGTTCTTGCGGCTCTACGAACACGGCCTAGCGTACAAGCGTGAAGCGCCGGTCAATTGGTGTCCGCACGATCAAACCGTGCTCGCCAACGAGCAGGTGATCGACGGCCGCTGCTGGCGCTGCGGTCATATGGTCGAGCGGCGCAACCTCTCGCAGTGGTTCCTGAAGATCACGGCCTACGCCGATCGTTTACTAGCCTCGCTCGATGAGCTCACCGGTTGGCCCGAGCGCACGAAAACGATGCAGCGTAACTGGATCGGGCGCAGCGAAGGCGTGCAGTTCGGGTTTGCCGTCGACGGCCTCGACGCGCGCATCGACGTCTTCACCACCCGCATCGACACGGTCTACGGCGTCACGTTTCTCGCAATCGCGCCCGAGCATCCGTTGGTCGAACGGCTCAAGCGGACGGTCTCACCCAAACACGTCGCCGAGATCGAGCGCTTTGCCGAAGGCTTGCGCTCGAAATCCGAACTCGAGCGCACCAGCCTGATGGAGAAAGACGGCCGCTTCACCGGGGCGTTCGCGATCAATCCGCTCTCGCACGAGCGCGTGCCGATCTGGGTCACCAACTACGTGCTGGCCGAATACGGTACCGGCGCCGTGATGGGCGTGCCCGCGCACGACGAACGCGATTTCGATTTTGCGCGAAAGCACGGCCTGCCGATCGTCCAAGTCATCGTGCGTCCCGGGCAGGAGGTGCGCGAACCGCTCGAAGCGGCGTTCGTCGACGACGGACGGCTGGTGGCGAGCGACGATTACAGCGGCATGTCGAGCGAACGCGCGCGCACCGCGCTCGGTGAACGATTGAACGCGATGGGCGTCGGGCGAACCACGATCAACTTCCGCTTTCGCGACTGGCTGGTTTCGCGCCAGCGCTATTGGGGAACGCCGATTCCGATCGTGTACTGCGAGGTCTGCGGCGAACTTCCCGTTCCCGAAGAGCAGCTGCCCGTGCTCTTGCCCGACGACGTGCCGATCACCGGCGAAGGCTCGCCGCTCGCACGCGATCCGGCCTTCATCAACACGAGCTGTCCGAAATGCGGCGGCCCGGCGCGGCGCGAGAGCGACACGATGGACACGTTCTTCGAATCCTCGTGGTATTACTTACGCTATCTCGATCCCCACAACGCGAACGCGCCGTGGAAGCACGAGCTCGCGCGCCATTGGATGAACGTCGATCAATACATCGGCGGTGCGGAGCATACGGTATTGCACCTGCTCTACTCGCGCTTCTTCTATAAGTTCTTTCACGACCAAGGCTGGGTCGGCACGGCGGACGAGCCGTTCCAGCGGCTGTTCCACCAAGGCATGGTCCTCTACAACGGCGAGAAGATGTCGAAGTCGCGCGGCAACGTGATCGGCATCGACGAGACCGCGGAGATCAACGGCGTCGACGCCATGCGCCTCTTCCTGCTCTACGTCACGCCGCCCGAAGATACGAGCGATTGGACCGACGAAGGCATCAGCGGCCGCGTGCGCTTTCTCAATCGCGTCTGGCGCGCAACCGAGCCGTACGCCGGTGCGGCGCGAACGGTCTCGCCGCGCAAGCTGCCGCGCGCCGGGACACCCGAAGAGAAAACGTTGGTGCGGGCCGTGCACGTGGTCGCGAAGTCGGCGATCGACGAGACCTCCTCGCGCCGCTTCCATTTCAACACGACGATTGCCAAGCTCGACGAATTGGTGAACGCCATGACGGTTGCGGCGCAGCGGATTGCGGAGTCGCCCGCGTTTCTCTATAGCGTGCACGCGCTGCCGCTGCTGCTCGCACCGTACGCACCGCATATCGCCGACGAGTTATGGTCGCGCCTGGGCCACGAGCGCTCGATTCACCTCGAGCGGGTGATCGAGCCGGACGACGCGGCACTCGCGCTCGACGAGATCACGCTCGTCGTCCAAGTCAACGGCAAGATTCGCGCACGCATCAACGCGCCGCCCGGCATCGGCGAGGACGAAGCCTTTGCGCTCGCACTGGCCGAGCCGAACGTGCTCGCCCAGATCGGCGATCGCGAACTGCGCAAACGCATCTACGTACCCGATAAGCTGGTGAACCTGGTGGCTGGTTGAACGCGAGCCGCCGGCTCGACGTTCGCGCGTGCATCGTCGGCGGCGGCCCGGCCGGCGTCGTGCTCGGCTACCTGCTGGCGCGCGCCGGCCATTCGGTCGCAATTTTGGAGAAGCACGTCGACTTCTTACGCGACTTTCGCGGCGATACGGTGCACCCGTCGACGATGACCGTGCTCGACGAGCTCGGCCTGCTCGACGAATTTCTCCGGCAGCCGCACTCCGAGATCAGGCAAATCGCCGGTCACGTCGGTAAAGACACGATCGTGATCGGAGACTTCTCGCACGTCCCCGCCAAGACGAAGTTCCTGGCGATCATGCCGCAATGGGATTTCTTGAACTTCCTTTCCTCGAAGGCGCGCGCCCATCCGGGCTTTGCGTTGTTGATGAAGACCGAAGCCACGGACGTCATCCGCGACGGTACCCGCGTCGCCGGCGTCCGCGCCAAGGACGAGCAGGGCGAACTGGAAATCCACGCCGACGTCGTGGTCGCGTGCGACGGGCGCACCTCGACGATGCGCAGCGTGGTTGGCGAGAAGCCGCGCGATCTCGGCGCGCCGATGGACGTGTTTTGGATGCGTCTCTCGCGGCGGCCGGGCGATCGAAACGCGGCGCTCGGCTACGTGGGCGCCGGTTCGATCCTCGTCTTGATCGATCGCGACGACTATTGGCAGTGCGGCTACGTGATCGCGAAGGGAAGCGCGGAAGCGGTGCGGTCGCGCGGGCTCGACGCGTTCCGCGCCGAGCTTGCAGCGATGGCGCCGGTCATCGCCGGCCGGGTCGGCGAGATCACGAGCTGGGAGGACGTCAAGCTGCTCTCGGTCGCCGTCGACCGGCTCGCGCGCTGGTACGTTCCGGGCTTGCTCTTCATCGGCGATGCAGCCCATGCGATGTCGCCGATCGGCGGCGTCGGCATCAATCTCGCCGTCCAGGATGCGGTCGCCGCCGCGAACACGCTCGGTGCGGCGCTGAAACGATCCGGGTCCGTGACCGAGGCCGTACTCGCAGCCGTGCAGCGGCGGCGAATGTTCCCGACCGTGATGACGCAGGGATTACAAGTGCTGATTCAACGCCGGATCGTTGCGGCGGTGTTGGGCTCGCGCACACCGCCCGTGCGTGCGCCGCTCGCGATTCGCGTGCTGACCTCGATCCCGGGCTTTCGCCGCATCCCCGCATACATCGTAGGCATCGGCTTCCGCCCGGAACACGTCAGCCGAGAGCAGGAACCAGCGCCTTGAAATACTCGTAGGTCTCGCGCATCCCGTCCGCCAGCTTGGTCTGGGGCTTCCAGCCGAGTTCGCGTTTGGCGAGCATCGGATCGAACTGCGCATCGCGGGCGTCGCCCGGGCGTTTCGGCGCCAGCGCGCGCGCGGGTTCAAAGCCGCTGATCTGAACGAGCACACGATAGATCTCGTTGACGCTGGTGCGCACGTTGGTGCCGATCACGTAGCAGCCGCCCGAACCTTTCTCGAGCGCGAGGACGTTGAGCTGTGCGACGTCTTTCACATAGACGTAGTCGCGCGTTTGATCGCCGTCCCAATCGATGCGCACGCCCTCGTGCTTGAGAAATTTGCCGATGAAGATCGAGATCACGCCGGCCTCGCCGTTGGGATCTTGCCGCGGACCGTAGACGTTGCCGTAGCGCAGCGCCGTGAAATCGAGGCCCTTCTCGGCTTTGTAGAAACGCAGGTAGTGCTCGGCGACCATCTTGGTGATGCCGTACGGCGAGGTTGGGCGCTGCGGGGTCGCCTCGGTCATCGGAAGGCGCTCCGGCGTTCCGAAGGTCGCGCCGCTGGAGGCGAAGATGATTTTTTTGACGTTCGCCTTGACCGCGTGGTCGAGGATGTTGAGCAGCCCCAGCACGTTGACGTCCGCGTCGTACTTCGGATCGCGCGAAGAGATCGCGACCGAATGTTGCGCGGCGTGATGGCTCACGATGTCCGGCTTGAACTCTTTGAAGATTCGCGCGATGCCTTCGTCGCGAATATCCATGTGGACGAAGCTCGCGCGCTCCGGCACGTTGATGCGCCGACCGCCTCCATGCTCCCAGAGCGAGTCGAGTGCGAGCACGTCGTGCCCGGCGGCGAGATAGGCATCGACGATATGTGACCCGATGAAACCGGCCCCGCCGGTCACGATGATACGCACGGCTGAATCCCTCGAACGACTAGTCATCGCCGCGCGCCGACGCAGAGGCCGCGGATGCTTTCAGCTTACACCTCGGCCCGCGTCTTTCGCGTCGTCGCGCTGGGCGCCCTCGTCGCCGCTGCGCTCCTATGCTCGTACGTCCGTTCGCACGCGCGCAACCCGGTGCGAGAATCACGAACGGCGCGCTTTAGCGGAGTCCTGCTCGCGGCGCATGCCGATGGCGAAGGCGGCAGCAGCTACACCTTTGCAATCGATCGCGGCCCACGCACGCTCGTCTCATTGCCGGATCTCCTGCCAAGCGGTTCGCGCGTCGTCATTCGCGGACGCCTCGAACCACTCGATGGCGCGCGCAATCCCGGCGAAACCTCCGAACGCGTGATCGAAGGCGAGCACGGCATCGACGCGCGGCTCGAAAGCGCGCACCTCATCGCCGTTCTTGGCGGCGATTCGTCCTGGCAAGCCGCTCTCGCGCGCGTGCGCGCGACCGCGCATGCGGCACTGCAAACGCGGCTCGGTGAACCGGCCGCGTCGATCGTGGCCGGCGAACTGTGGGGCGAGCGCGCTCAACTGCCGCCCGATTTACGCGCCGAGTTTCAAGAAAGCGGGACGGTACACGTGCTCGTGACCGCCGGGCTCCACGTGGGGCTGGTCGCGCTGGTCGTTGCATGGTGTTGCGCGCAGCTGCGAGCGCCGCGTCTGGTTGCGTGCGGTGCGGGCATCGTCGCGGTCTGGGCGTTTGCGGCGTTTAGCGGACTCGAACTGCCGGCGCTGCGCGCAGCGACGATGGCGACCTGCGCGCTCGCCGCCCGCGCCTGCGGCCGCGCCGCGTTCTCGTGGAACACGCTGATCCTTGCCGCGGCGGTGGTGATCGCGGCGATCCCAGGCAGCGTCGCGGCGCCCTCGTTCTGGCTCTCGTTCTGCTGCGTCGGCGCGATCTTCGCGCTTGGCGGCACGATCGACGACGCGCTGCACGACCGTGTGATATTGCCGCACCGCGTACGCGAGGCGCTCGTGCTCACGCTCGCAACGCAGCTCGGCACGTGGCCGATTACGGCCGCGATCTTCTTGCAGTGGTCGAGCTACGCGCTGGTTGCGAACTTGGCGGTGGTCCCGTGCGTGCCGCTCACGATGCTGCTCGGTGCCGCGCAGCTTGCGCTCGGATGGTGTGCACCGCTCGCGCAGGCGTGCGCGAATATCAACGGTTGGATCATCGCGTGGACGATCGGGGTGGTGCGCACGCTCGGTGCACTGCCCGCCGCTTCCGTAGTCATGACGCCGGCACCGCTGTGGTGCATCGCGCTCTACGAGTGCGCGCTCCTCGCCGCGGCCCCGCTCATGCGCCGCGGCGGCGCGACGCCCGCGCTGGCGTTCGCACTGACGGCCACCGCGCTCGTGCTCTGGCCGCCGCAAGCGTTTGCGCCGCAACTGAAGATCACGGTGCTCGATGTCGGGCAAGCTGACGCCATCGTCATCGAAACACCCGCGCATCACGCGATTCTCGTCGACGCCGGCGGCCGTCTCGAACGAGGAGCGCAAGGTGATGATTCGGTCGCCGAACGCGTCGGCGAGCGGATCGTGGTACCGTTTCTCATTCGTGAGGGAATCCACCAACTCGATGCACTGATTGTATCGCATCCTCATGGCGACCATGTCGGCGGGTGTTCGCCGGTGTTGCGGAAATTACGCGTTGCGGAAATCGCCGATAGCGGTCAGACGTACGGCGGACACGCGTATCACGATTGTCTCGACACCGCGCATGCTGAGCGCGTGCCGATCGTGTATCCGCGCGCCGGTGAGGTGTGGCGCACCGGCGACGGCGTAACGCTGCAATTCATCGGACCGCAATTGCCATTCGTGGGCGGCCGTAATGCAATCAACGAGAACTCGATCGCATTCATCCTGACGTATAGGCGCTTTCGGATGCTCTTCACCGGTGATGCCGGCAGCCTCGCCGAGCAACGCTTCTTGGATGAGGGGATCGATCTGCACGCCGATGTCCTGAAGGTCGGCCACCACGGTTCAGCCTACGGATCATCGCCGGCATTCATCACCGCCGTCCATCCGCGCTACGCGATCATCTCCGTCGGACGTCATAACATCTTCGGCCATCCGGCGCCGTCGACGATCGAGACGCTCGAACGCGCCGGGGCACAGGTCTACCGTACCGACGAGAATGGCGCTACAATCGTAACCAGCGACGGTGATCCGGCCTCTACCGTGGTCACCGAGGATTTAGCTTTGCGAGCCGACGATAACGATGAACAGCACGACCTCTTGCTATTCGACTAACCCGCGCTAGGAACCAACATGACACAGAGAACGATCTGCCTCGCCCTGTTCCTCATTCTCGCTCTTCCCCTTGCAACAAACGCGGCGATGACGGATGACCAGGTGCAACAACGGGTATCGTCTTCTATGCAGGACCTTCAGCGCTTCAAAGCCGAGCATTCATTTAGCGACCTGGAAAATGCGATCAACACTCTGTACAGCTTCGGAGACATCAGGTCGATCGCACCGGCAAACTACGTGGCGCGCAGAAGAAGTCTGGTTGAGGCATGGGCGCAGATCCTGAAGACAATTGAAGAATCGTACGACCCCACCTACAATCCTCATGATCTGAACGACCTTTATAATGACTGCCTCACAGCACCCCAAGCAACCACTCCTACGTGCTTCGATTACCAAGACATAAAAGATCCTAAGGCGCGCGCAGACTTCATAACGGCAATCAAAGCCAATGCTGTCAAGGCGCAAAAGGGGTTATACTACACGCGGCTTCGTAGCCTCGACGACGATGCGATGACCTCGCTAAAGGTGGATCTGCAGATCTTTAGCGCGGCAGGCGCACCGCCGGACGGTGCGGCGTTGGATGCGATTATTCAGCAGGCGGGTCTCAGCAAATCACGCCAGACAGCGGTAGACGCAATGGTCGCCGCGCCGGCTCTACGATGAGCGCCGTAAATTGGTTCCGGAAGCTGCCCCAAGGTAATTGCTCGCCACCGACGCCAATACGTGATGAAACGTGTGCTTTACAAACCGGTTAAGACAGCCTCTCTCGTTTGCGCTTTGAGCTTCTTCCCGGCGGTTGCGGCGCACACGGCAGTTAATCCGCAGATACAAGCGCGTGTAACGAGCTCAATGCAGGAACTGCAAACGTACAACGCGACCCATTCCTTCGCGGCACTCAAGACCGCAATCGAGACGCTGTTCAGCGCAGTGGACACACGCTCGGTCTCGCCCAGTGATTACGTGACGTTTCGCCGCACTATCATGCAGGGGTGGGCCAACATTCTCAAGGCGATCGAGCAATCTTATGACCCCACGTATGATCCAAATAACCCCGCAGATGTGGCGACTATTTGCGTGCTACCGCCCCACGGGTCTGTTACCTGCAACTTGCCTCCGGATCAGATTCAGGATCCTAAGGAGCGTGCAAAATACG